>NZ_MBEM01000252.1:0-59965 GCF_001954045.1 Mycobacterium sp. SP-6446
GCGGAAGGCGGTGTGCTGGGCATCATCTGCGCTTCGATCGCGTCGGTGATGGGCACCGAGGCCATCAAGCTGATCACCGGAATCGGCGAACCGCTGCTGGGCCGGCTGATGATCTACGACGCGCTGGAGATGAGCTACCGCACGATCAGCATCCGCAAGGACCCGTCGACGCCGAAGATCACCGAGCTGATCGACTACGAGGATTTCTGTGGCGTGGTGTCCTCGGACGCCGCCGACGCGACCGCCGGCTCCACCATCACCCCGCGGGAATTGCGCGAGCTGCTCGACTCCGGCAAGAAACTGGCGCTGATCGACGTTCGCGAACCGGTGGAGTGGGACATCAATCACATCGAGGGCGCGCAGCTGATCCCGCAGTCGTTGATCAACTCCGGGGAGGGTCTGGCGAAGCTGCCGCAGGACCGGATGCCGGTGCTGTATTGCAAGACGGGCGTGCGCTCGGCCGAGGCGCTGGCCGCGCTGAAGAAGGCCGGATTCTCCGACGCGGTGCATCTGCAGGGCGGGATCGTGGCCTGGGCCCAGCAAATGCACCCCGACATGGTGATGTACTGACGCAACACTACAGTCCCAAGCCAGTACCGCTGCACACCCTGGTCACCGTCGCCGGGCAGCGTTGGCGCATCGAAGAATCCTTCCAAACCGCCAAAGGACTGGTTGGGATCGACCAACACACGTCCGGCGCTGGAAGTCTTGGCACCGCCGGATCACCCTGGCCATGCGCGCCCATGCGTTCCTGGCAGTGGCCACCGCGATCCAACGCGACACCAGCCCCCGCACCAGACGGGCTGATCACGTTGACCGTCAACGAGTTTCGCAGACTCTTTGACCCCTCCTGCTGACCACAACCCACACCCTGACCAGCCTGCTGGCCTGGTCACGATCGCGACGACGACACCAATACAGAACCCGCCAATCCCACTACCGACGACGATGATTTCGAATCTACCGGCTGCAGGTTTAGTTGACATGCGCGAACTTGGTGTGTGCCAACATGCTTCGGATTCACGCGTGATATGCGGGCCAGATCAAGATGACAATTCCGTACGATTCGCAAAATATCAATCGATGAATGTAAACGGCAGCTAGCGTTGCTCTTGGCCATCGAGATGCACGCTGTACCAGGACATCTCACACTTTCCGGTAACGGTGTATGTTTCAGGCCCTTGGCCGCGGCATCGATGCTGCTGTAGCAGGCACAACCGCCCTGAGTCGCAGACGACGCGCCTGCCAGCCCCTTGCCCAAGCACTGATACACGCCGTATCGTGACAGTGCCGCACGGATCCTCGCGCGGATGTCGACGCCTCGGTTGCGTTGAGCAACGGATGCCAAGCGACTGTAGCCACCCGGGGAAAGGCAGTTTTGCCTGGGGCTGATCGCGATCAGAGCAGGCTTGACGCAGGCCGTTATGGTTGCGGCCTGTGTCGTGATGGCGCCCGCTGCGCAAGTCCAAACCGCCGTCGGGGTGGTGCGGCCCGCGTCGCCGGCGCTGCCGCAATCTCTCGGTCCGCTGCGGGAAGCACCGGTTCCGGCTGCCGACTGCGGCCCGACACCGGCGGCTCCGAGCCCGACCGATACGTATCGGACGCCGTTTGGGGATATCGGCAAGTGGATGCTGCAGGCCGGGGGCGGTCAAATCGCTAATTGGGGCTGTCAGCAGCACGATTCGAAAGGCCTCTACGAGCCGGTCAACCTGATCCTGGTGGACCGGATTTCAACCTCTGCCCAACTGGCGATCAACAAGCTCAACAAAGCCCTGACGAACGCGGGTTTCCCGTCACGGCTGGGCCACACTGTGGGCTTCTCAGGCCGCGTCGGCAACACGGTGTACAAGCAGCAGCCCGATATCCTCTTCGCGGCCTACGCCGATGCCCCGTTCGTGCCTGATCCCGACAATCACGGCCGCGTGTTCGGGCCCGCTCCCGCAGCCAACGGTCAAGGCTTCGTGTGGTCTGCGGCGTTCAGCCGCGAACGTCCCAGCTTCTACGACGGTCAGGCTACCCATGTCTACGAATCCTTCAACATCGCCCGCGACAGGCTGCACACAAACCTGGTGGCAACCGGCGCCGCCGATCTAGGCCCTGTCCGGCTGGACAACGCCATCAACGCGCCAACTGTCACCACCGGTGACCACGATGGCTACGCCGCCGCGGTCGAACTCACCTAACTACAGACGAGACCGGAGCCCAATCTTCGTCCAGCCCACGTATTTTCACCAGACGAACACGCCACACTTAAACACCACGAATCATGAAGTCGACAACCGTCTATCGACAGACACCTTACGGTGATGACGTCGCGATTCATACGCCTCGTCGGTTTGACTGAGCCTCGAGGTGGTTAGCTCGGCGCTGACGTGCTGGGTTCCGTAGTCGGTCCAACTGTCGCCTACCACAAAGTCCGGCAAGTCGATGAATCGGAGCAAGTTGCGTCACGGATGGGCGCCCCCCAAATAAGGGCATCTCGGCGTAGCTGGTTTAGGCGTCATGCGACATCCCAAATGCGTTCGGTTACACCGATCTACAGCTGCAGTACTAACTGGAGATACATGCCGTATCAGCACTTCGGCATCGCCGTTCCGAAGCTGTGTCGCACTTGAGGATCCCGCTAACCGAACGACCAACGCACCGAACGCTATTCGCGGACAGCTTTCATGAACCAATGCCATGGCCTTGTGACCCGGGGCGATTAAGCACTATGCTTAAAAATTGACAGCGATTCTCCGTGGGTCGACCGTCCAGGAGGGGCGGCAATCATTACCGACATGTTCCCTGGGGAGCGGCCAGGGACGTCTCGGTCTATCGAAAGGCTCTGCGCCGATGGTTTTGCCGATGTCGCCCGCGGACGCATTTTTTCTGCTAGCCGAGACGCCGAGGCGACCGATGCATGTTGGCGCGCTGGCGGTGCTGAGCCTGCCTGAAGGCGCCGACGCGCGCTGTGTGCGCGAAATGTTCGCCGCCGCGCTGGCACGCAATCAGGTAGCGCCGCTCTGGCGGCGGCGCCCCCGCCGTTCGGCTAGCTCCTTTGGGCAATGGTATTGGCACACTGAGACGAACGTCGACCTCCAGTACCACCTGCAGCTCGGTGCATTGCCGCCACGAGCCGACGAGACTGACTTATGGCGTTTCGCCTCGGAGTTGCATACCGGAATGTTGGATCGCTCCCGTCCGCTATGGCAGATGCACCTCATCGAAGGTCTCCCCGACGGGCGGTATGCGGTCTACATCAAAACCCACAGCGCGCTAGCCGATGGAGTCTCGGCGATGCGGCTGCTTCAACGGACTTTCAGCTCCGACCCGGACCAGCGTGCGATGCCCGCTCCGTGGGAGGTGATCGGTCAGACGCACGGGGACAATGTCGCTGCCCAGACCACCGCGGTCGATCCACTGGCAGCCGTGCGGACAGCGCTGAGCGCGGTCGGAGACCTCGCGGGCATTGCGCCCGCACTGGCCGATGCGGTTTGGCGAGCGGTCCGGCGGCGCGGCGGTCCGCTGACCCTGGCGGCGCCGCATACCCCGCTCAGTGTTCCGATCGGTTCCGCCAGATCGTTCGCTGGTCGCACATTCTCAATTGATCGGCTGCGGATGATCGCCAAACACACTGACGCTACGCTCAACGAGATTGTGCTCGCCATGTGCGCCGGGGCGGTGCGCCGTTATCTTCTTGTGCATCAAGGGCTCCCGGGTGCACCGCTCATGGCAACCGTGCCTGTACCTCTGCGCGGCGATGAATCCGCTGGCGCGCCAGACCACGTTCCTGGCAACAAGCTCGGAGGGTTGACGTGCTCGCTGGCCACACACCTCGCCGACCCGGCGGAGCGTCTGGCTGCGGTGCAGGCCAGCATGCGCGACGCTAAGGCAGCACTGGCCGACCGGAGCCGGATGCAGGTGCTCACGATGAGCGCGCTAGGCGTAACCCCTCTAGCCCTTGCCATGATGCTTGGCCGCATGCCCGGGCCGTTGCGCCCACCAAACATGGTGATTTCCAACGTTCTTGGCCCACGAAGCCCGCGTTACTGGAACGGCGCCCGCGTCGAAACGATTCATCCGATGTCGGCCCTGTTCGATGGACAGGCGCTCAACATCACCTGCACAAGCATTGACGATCAGATCGCCTTCGGCTTGACCGGATGCCGTCGCGCCGTTCCGCGGATTAGCACTCTCGCCGATTCCCTCGACCGCGAACTGGATCTGCTAGATGCCTTCCATCGCATTTCAGGTGCGCACCGCCGTGATCGGCAACGCGATTCGCGTTCGCGCCAATTCCGGGCTCCCAAGCGATGAGGCAAGCTAACAAGCGCCGGCTGCCGACTATTCGACGAGGGGTATGGCGATCGAGAATTTTCTCGCAAGATCACGCAAATCCAATAGATGCGCTGAGCAACAGATCCTGCCGGCCCGCAGTCTTTTAAACCCGCCCAGGACGTAGTACGGACGTTACTAGGCCCAGGCACTTTCCGTGACATAACTCGACCCCTTGTCCTCGGCCGATACGCAATGTATCGTTACCGTCGATACACTTTGTATCGACGAGTGCACACCAAGCGCTCGCAAGGACGAGCCCTGGGCGATCGATGCGCGCCCGGCTCAATGGCCACAAGATCGTCAAGCGCACCGCTTGGCGGCTGGCGGAAGTGCGCCGGTGCGCCGAGTCGTGCGGGAGCTCGGAGCCGCGAATGCATAGGCGCACAATCGGAAACCGCGACCCTGTGTCGATCGCGACTAGTCGCGCTGACGGTCCGGCGGTTGAGGGCGCAGCAAACCATGATGTGAGGTCGGGCCCCCAGGCTGTCTGCGTGATCAACCAGCGGGAAAATTCTGCTCTCCGTGTTCCTCGACGGCGGGTCGGTGCTGCCGCCACTGACGTACTGGTGTTCGGCGGCGTGTGCGACCGATGTGGGCGACCATATTTGGAGTGCCGTTTCCCGAATGGCCTGTGCCCAAGCTGTTTTCCTGGCAACTGGAGGGCGATTGAACCGACGCCGTCGATCGCGCATCCCCATCTCCGTGGCCCAAGCCTGGCTCCGGCGTGAGCACCGCTTACGCCACTTCGAACTGGTATTTCGGCCAGACTCGGCGATGCACATCTGCAATCGCGCTTGCTGAAGCCCGGGCACTCGCGCGAGACCGGCAGATGTATGCATAACTGCCGAAAACGCGCGGGCCGCAAACGTTATGCACCTGGTCCACAGGAAATAGCTGCTCGCCAGCCGCGACCTCTACGCGGGGATCGACATCGCATTGGCAGACGACCCGACACCACCCCAGCCGCCTGACGATACACTCAGTATCATCAAATAGCAGCACCGACGAGGTGAGCCAGTGAACATGACACCGTCCAACACGCGCCCAGACTCGCACCCGCCACTCCGCTATGAGCAGATTCTCGAAGCCGCTCGGACCGCGGTCGAGGAGCATGGTCCTGACGCGTTGACCGCCCAGATCGCAGAATGTGCCAAATTGGCCCGGCCGAATGTATACCGCCATTTCGCCAGCAAGGAGGACCTCGACCAAGCGCTCGCGCGCAATGTTTACCGCGAGCTGCGCCGGGAAATTGAGGCGCGCTTGCACCTGCCAGGCACCCTGCTCGATGTGATCCGGGAGCTCATCGAGGCGCAAGTCGGCTGGGCAGATCGCCACCCGAACCTGTATCGATTCCTGGTCAGCCGCGGCTATCAACGCAAGTCTCAAACCCAAACCGTCCAGCGCAGCGACTTTATTGCTGAAGTCACCGCGGCCGCGGCGCGTTATTTCCCACGACTCGCGGACGAGCCCGACGCAGTCGAGGGCACACTTGTCGGGCTGATCGGAATGTTCGACGCATCGGTCCTGCGGTGGCTCGACCGACCTGTCGGCACCCGTGACCAACTCATCGATCGGCTCACCGCGCACGCGTGGCTGATCCTGGACGACCAGCTGCGCAAATTCGGCATCCGGGTCGACCCCGCTTTGTCGCTGACGCTGCCGGCGGGGTCGCTAGAGAACAACGAAGCGCCCTTGACATCAAGCGAATCGATCTAAAGGCCAACGTAGAGTGGGGCCGACACCCGCAGAGGGAGAAACAGCACGTGGAGGCGGCACAAGCAATTTCTTTGGTATCGGATTTCATACGGTACCAAGACTTGGATTATCCCAGTGAGGGGCTGGAAGCGGTTCGCTTCGAGGCAGGCTGGAGGGTGTATGCGCCGGTAGACATCGACGAAAGCGATCCCACAGCATTTCTGAACATGCCCGTGGACCAGTCGGTGTTCTTGGTCGCCGACTCTGGCCGCATCGAACAAACGTCGACGTCGGTTCCACCCCGGCAGGCTCATGAACGATTCATGGAGCGCGAAGCTGCTGGCCGGCGCGCCCCGGGCGGGTCCGACGAAGCAGAATTCATGGCCGAGCTCAAACAGCGGTTTACCGAGCTGGGCGCCGACGGGCCACCGACGATCAAAGAATTCAACATCGTCGAGGCCAAGCGCGACCACGGCCCCGAGTCCGCGATCGCCGCCGAAGCATCGCGTTTGCTTGATCCAATTGTCCAAGAGCTAGCCCAGCTTGGCCCGAGGGGCTGGCAGCGGTTCTCGGCGGAGTTCGCGTTCACGATCTCCGCTGAGGTTGCCCAGCTGCGCTTCTGGTCCGACGACCAGGCGAGCCTAGTGCCGGTCCCGCAGTCGATCGCGCGGCTGGTGCGGCAGCAACGAGAAGTGGCGGCGGCCATGCCCGCCGGGCCTTGGTGGCGGTTGCTGCTGACTGCCAGTAATGGTGGCGAGATGACCGCCGACTACGACTACGGCGACGAGCCGTTCCCTGACGACCAGCTGCTGAACCCAAGGCACTACCGCGACGACCTCGATGCCTACCCCCGTACCCGCGTACCGGTGTGGCTGTCCGGTTATATCGCTGGCCCAGTTCAGGGACGAACACCTAAGCAGGCCGCCACCCAGGTAGCCACGGACTGCGAGGGCGGACGCGCCGCCACCGCCACCCAAGACGTCCCCGCGCTGCCCGACGTATGGACCCGGTGGGCCGTGCTCGCGGCAACGTTCGTCGGCGTCAAATCGGAATGGGGACCGCGGATTCTTCCCGGCTATGGCTGGTACGAAAACGACCACCGCAGCGGGTCGACCCTCTACCGGCTCCCTGGGCAGCGCGCCGTCCTGTCCGGTGGGCGCTGGAACTCGCCGTTGCTCGAAGCTGCCTACAACGACGGGCAACCGCTTCCCGACCTCTACACCGGTGCGCCGGCGTGGGTGAACGACGCAGTGCTGAACACCCGCTTCCGCAATGGTCTGCTCAGCTTCTGCTTCTGGTGGGTGGATGGAGCCTGGTACCGCGGCACCACGAACACCGCCGACGAACTCGCCCTGCCCTTGCCCTCGGTATGGGCCACCGATCGAACCGTCCAAGCAATGATCGGCCAAACGGGTCCCGACACCGAGGATCAATGCCGCGCCCTGCTCATCGCCGCCAGTGACCAGTCCGCCACCCACGACGAAGTGGCCGCAATATTCACCAACCATCCCGACGCTGATGTGGACGCCGCTGTCAATGAGCTCAGCCTGGCAGGACTACTGACGCCGTAAGTCTGGCATGGGCAGACCGCGTCATGGGCGTCCGGCATCCAGCCCAGGGAAATTCTCGGCAACCGCACCAGCCAGCTCTACGTACGCCTGGCGAGTCGCTGGTTTCAGCATGCCGAAGTCGACGTCGGCCCCCTCGGCCAGATGTGGATCGAAAGGTATGAAATGGATTGACCGGCAGCGTGTCTCGAAGAATTCGCTAACTTTGTCCAGCTTCAGCGCAGCCGAGCCTGGTCGTGCCGCACTCAGCACCACGTGGCCTCCTCTCACCAGCCTCGAATGGCCATGCTGCAAAAGCCAATCCAGCGTTGCCGAGGCACTTCGGACGGCGTCCATTGCGGGCTGACTGACGAGCACGATCGAGTGCGCAAGGTCGAGGACGCCGGCCATCGCTGAGTGCATAATGCCGGTACCGCAATCAGTCAGGATCACGTTGTAGTAGTGGCCGAGAATGCCGATCGTGCGCCGATAATCCGCCTCGTCAAATACATCGGCCGCCGCCGGATCTTGCTCACTTGCCAGCACCTCTAGCCGGCTGACCGCCATTCGGGTGTGTCCTCGAATGTCCGCGTAGCGCTTGATATTCGGGTCCGTCAGCAGGTCACGCACAGTCGAGCTGGTCGAGATGTCTCCGACCCGCTCGGCCAGCGTTCCACGGTCGGGATTGGCATCCACCGCGATCACCCGGTCGCGGCGAACCATCGCGAGCGCCGAACCCAATCCTAGCGTGGTGGTTGTCTTTCCGACTCCGCCCTTGATTGAAAGCACCGCGATCCGGAAATCGCCCATGATGGGCTGCCGAATGTGGGATAGCAGATCATCTTGTGCGCGGTCTTTGCGCGAATCGCCTGGGTTGAGATGCCCGCGTGTGGCTCGATGGACGGCGCGGCGCCAGCCGGATCGCGGTGCGGATTTCCGCGGATTAGCGACCTTCGCCTCGTCAAGCGACGGTGGCATCCGAAATGTCGGTACCGGGCGGGTTTCCGGTGACACAGCCGTGTGCGACTGAGCCGGTGCGGATTCCACGCCGTGCCCCCAGGCGGGCGGTGGCAGCGCGCCGGGGGGCGGCCACCATGGCGGGCCCGGCGGAAGCCAACCCGCCGGTGGCGGGCCGCCCGGCGGCCAGCCCGGCGGTGGCGGGGGCGGCGCAAACTGCACTCCCGGCGGTAGAAAATCGGATTCTTGCCAACCTCCTGGCGGAGACGTCCGTTGAGTAGCCGGCTCGTGGGTGCTGTCTCGTGAGACCTGTTGCTCTTCAAGCTCTTCGGGAGTCAAGTCACTTTCTTCGGCACGCCAAGCGCTGTCCAGTCGGCTGGCTTCGTCCGTATCCATGTGGTCCGACCGGTCCCGCGGTCCTTGGGACGCGGAACCTCGGATCGTCATGTCGGCATAAGGGGGACCGCAACTATCCCTGCTGTGGTCACGTTGCGGGGGCCGCGCATCCACGCCTCGATATGAGTCCTGGGCTGAAAGCCACGGCGGCCGCGGCAGTCCGGGACCATCGTGGTCAGGCGGCTCGTGTCTTGGCAATCGGACTCCCGGGTCAGCGAATTGATCAATCCTCCGACCATGTTAGGCGGGGCCGGCGGTCTGCGCGTCGGTAGATTAAGGCCTCGCCGTCGTCGAGGCGCCGGCGGACTTGTCTCGCCCGGCGGAGTTCGTGTCAGCTGCCACAAGAGGTCCCGTCAAAACCGGTGACCGTTACCAAAGCCATACCTGATCAGCAGGTTGATTTCCAACCCAACAAGGCAGCGCCGCACTGGGCGGGACGGCCGAACAAACGCTATGGCCTTACCTAAGTAGCCACCGCGAGGCAATCCGATCAGCTGCCGATGACTGTCGCGTTCCGATCGCCGAAAGATTGCTGACGTCAGGCCGAAGCAGTTCAGCATCGGGAGGTGGGACAGGTGCGACGCGTACAAATCAGGCCGGAACGGAACTGGTCTATTGCGGAGTTACCGACTACGCGAGCGGGGCTGCTCGACACCTTTGCACCAAGTCGGTTGTCTCGGCGCGGCGACGCGACCGGTCAGCTAGCGGGCGCGACTGAGAGGAAAGCGCGGCTTGGGCCAGGACCCAAGAGGTCTTCGCTGATCGTGGAGCGCCCGAACCGGGCAAGCCTCGGGACTCAACTCGCCGACGCCGCCCTACGCAGGACCCTCGGAGTCGGGCTGGCAGCGCTTGCGCGAACACACGGCCGATATCAGCTTGAGTGGATGCTGCTGCTCGGTCGCATCGTCGATCTCCTGGCCGCGGTGCCGGTTGCCCCGTGCCGGGCCCACCACGTGCCAGTCCCGTTAGGGAACTTTCGAGGTGAATGGTTATGGCACGACGAAGTTGCCGACCCGCGGCGGCAACAGGATTGGGTACTGCTGTATTTCCACGGCGGAGGCTATGTCGTCGGCGGTTTAAATACCCACCGTCAGCTCGTCGCCAAGATCGCGCGGGCGAGCCGGATGCCTGCGTTCCATGTTGATTATCGCCGGCTGCCGAAAGCTACTTTCGCACAGATTCTCGACGACGCGGTCGAGTCCTACCGATACCTGCTGGAGCAGGGTTTCCGGGCCGACCACATCATTGTGTCGGGCGACTCGGCTGGCGGCGGACTTGCGTTTCGCCTCGCATTGGCCACCAAGGAACATAAATTGCCGATGCCGGGTGGCATCTCGGCCATTTCACCGTGGGCGGACTTCGATCCAACCACGCGCAACGCCCACCCCAACCGGCGTCGCGACTGCTATCTACCTACTCGGTGCATGGAAACCATCGCCCAGCAGGGTTTTGCCGTAGACGGTCAAATCGATCCGACGTGGTCGGCGGTCAATCACGACTTCACCGGCCTACCGCCCGTCCTCATTCAGGTTGGCTCGACCGAATGCCTACTGGCCGACGCCGAGACGCTGGCCGAACATTGCGCTAGGGCACAGATACCGACTCGGCTGCAAATTTGGGACCGTGCCCCACACGTGTACCACATCGCCTCAGACCTGCTCGCCGACGCCCGCGTGGCCATCGAGCACCTGGGGACATTCCACCGGACGCTGATGACGGACGCTGCCCGCCGATCACGGTCCGGGTCCCGTCGCAGTCGACGAGCGCCCGCTTAACACGCCACGGCGTAGAGAGGGACCCGATGCGAGCGAGGTTGGAGCCACCTTCGGCGGGGGACCAGCGACGACTGCGGCCGGCCACTAAGCGGTCCGGTAGGTATGTCACTTATCGCCTACCGATGTGGCGGTGCATTACCCGACCGAACAATATTGCTATGCCCGTCGAAGGGGTTTGTGTGGGTGGAGGAGCAGCCGCAAGCTTCGCGGTGTCCGTGAAATACGGGGTGGAGACGCCGACCGACACCGCTATCGACCCACCGCAGCCCTGTCCAACCCAAGAGGATCGGTGACCGAATGACGATCAGTGAACCATTGTCCCGACAAATTGATTCACGGGAGCAGGACACGATGCAACCCAAATTGAAACTTCTCGATGGCGGTTGGGTCGAAGCCGCTCTGGCTATGCACAAAAAGGTGGCGCGGATCTACGAAGAGGCCTGGAACGCTCACACATTCGACTTCGAGAAAGACGTGGGGCACTTTATGGCTCCCGATCTCAGCATCGTTTCGGGCGGTATGCTTGGCGACCGATCCATGCTCGGCGAGATATCGGATGCACGCGCGGAATATATCCGCACCGGGGACGTGATAGTGACCCTGGACGTCGAGTTTACCTGCGTCGCGGACCTAGGCACCACGGTTGTGGTGGTAGCCGAAGGCGATTTCAAGTTCGCGTATCCCGATCAGACAACCTACACCCAACAAATATCGGTCTCGTCGACTCTGCGTCTCCTGGGCGGCAGGTGGGTCTTCCAACACATTCATTGCGGAGAAGCTTGCTTGTAGTGGCTTGGGTTTGGACTCAGCCGCCCGCATGACGCATCGCCACGACCGGAAAACTGTCGCTCTCAAGGCGTTTCCGACAAGTCTCAGGGCACGTGGGTCCGGGGGCCGGGCGGAAATGAATCACCGTTTGCCTCGGCTTTGGCGAGGAACGTGGGAGCGTTCGGCCGAAACGCGGTTGCGCAGGTCTTTCGGAACCAAATTAATGATCGCCTCGCGTGAGTTGATCATTAGCTTTTGAAAGATTGAGGCCACTTGCGCATCAGTGGTCCGGGTCGTGGTACCTCGGCGCGCCCCGATCGCACTGTTGGGCCAGCCGGCCGCGGCCAGGATCGCGACTTCCTGCTCGGCTTCGGACAACGCCTGCCAACTCGATGTGCCACCGCTTCCGGCGGCCGGCGATGCTCTTATCGACCAGGTGCCCAACGCGATTCGCTCCAGCTCGGCGCGTTCGACAAACAAGCGCGATCCGCGTTTCTCGGCCTCGGCGTAGGATTTTTGCCCGAGCAAATCACGTGCGACCTCCTCGGCGCGGCCCATTTCGTCGGCGAATGGACCCTTGTTCTCGATCAACACACCCAGTCGGGCCGTTTGTGCCTTCACGCCGCCGGCGAGGTAGGCGATCTCGGTTGCCAGGTCGACGAGGGCGCTGCGACTAGTGTTTCCGGCAGCGATCTGGTCGGTGATCAGTCGCGCCAATGACCACATGCGGATGTGAACCACCCAGTCAGGCCCCCACTGATCCCCGGTCGGCAACTGGTACGTCAGCGCGTCGCGGCCCAGCTCCAATGCCTCTTTGGGGTCGCCGTGTTTAGTCAGCGCGATCGCCAAGGTCAGTTGGGCCCACGACCGCGCCAGGGCTGAACCGGCCGCGGTCGTCCGCTCGAGATGTCGCCGAGCGGTAGTCATCGCTACTTCTGCGGTTCCGAAGAATCCGGCCGCCAGAGCCTCGAGCAGCTCGCACATCGCCTCCCCGCCGCGGTGTCCGATGCGCCCGAACTTCTCACGCGCACGAGCCAACACGACGATTGCCCGCGGATCGCGTCGGACCCACATCAGCTCAGTACCCCAGGCGTAATCGACCACAGCCGGAAAACCCAGGTCGCTGTCTGGCCGGTCGCGCCACTGCGCTGCGTCGGCATTTGGATCGCACGCAGCAACACAGCGCTCCAGGAGTTCCTCGGCTTCCTCCGGGCACCCCTGCACCAGGGCCAACCATGCGAGCTGCGCCACCGCGGCAAGCCGAAGCCCGCTGAGCCGGGGTTTCGAGGCTTGGGTGGCTGCCAGCGTCTGCTCGATACGCCCCCGGATTTCCGGCAACGAACCGATTAGGCACGGACCCCGCAGTGCCAGCACACCCAGGGCGATTACCAGTCCCACCATGGGCTCTCCGTCGGCTCGCACGCTGGTATCAATGGCCCGCCGGATGTTCGACCATGCCCCTATTGCCCAAGTCAGCAACTCCTGATCGGCTGGACCGAACAACTGGATCTGGGCGAGCAATACCTTGTCGCGGTAGTAGTAGCAGTGCCGCCGCGCCAGCCGGGCCGGCTCGTCGATGGCCTCGGTGGAGCGCTCGGCCAGCCGATCGGCCGCGAAAAGGCGAAGGCTTTCCAACAATGAGTAGCGCACTGCGTCGTCGCCGATATGGATCGAGACCAGCGACTGTTCCACCAGCCGCTCGAGCAACTCGCGGATTTCGGTGCGAGCGAGGTGAACACTGTTGGCCGTGCTGTCGGTGTCGCAACCCTGGATTGCAACGTCGTCAGCGCAAACAGTCTCGATGGCCTCCAATTCCGCCCCGACATCAGCTGCCGCTGTGGCATCCTCGGGATTGGCGTCGTGACCCGGCGCGAACACCGACAACCGGTCAAATAGCAACCTGTGTTTGTCCTCGCACAACTCATACGACCACGCAATGACATCGGTGACGGTATGGTGACGGCCCTCCAGCCCCGCCCGCGGCCCATGCCGCCACCGCATCCGCACATCGTCGGATTCGCCACTGAGCTGCGCAAGGATCGCCGGCAATGGCTCGTAGAACACGCGCGCGGCCGCCAGCCGGATAAACAGCGGATGCCCGTGTACGTGCCCGCAGATTTGCTGGGCCAGCGCGACATGACCGGGCTCGGTGATCGGATGGCCTGCCAGCCCGGCGCGTTGCCGAAACAGCTCCAGCGACTGGTCAGCCGACAACGGCGGCACCGTTATCAAGTGCTCATCGACCCAGCCCACCGGTTCCCGGCTAGTAGCCAAGATCGTCAGCCCCGGCACCGCTTCAAGCAACTCCACGATCACCGCTCCCACACTGGTCAACAGGTGCTCACAGTTATCCAGTACGAGAATGGTCTGGCCCACCCGCCCTGCCGCATCCGCCGGCGAGAGCCTTTGCACTGCGCCCTCCCACGCCGAGGCGCCCGCGAATCCCCCAACTAATACCGACGCGGTGATCGATTCCCGCACCGCCGCCCTATCCGAGCCCTTGGGCAGGCGCGCTAGCCGTGCCGCGAACACTGGCGTGTGTCGCGCACGGTTCAACCGACGGGCGGCCTCCTCGGCGAGCCTGGTCTTGCCGATCCCACCCGGCCCGACCAACGTCACCAACCGGGTCCGTCCCACTAACAGGGCGCCGACCCGATCCAACTCGGGCTGACGACCGATAAATGCGCCCTGCACGGGCGGCAGAGCGGTCGAATCGGCTGGATTCCCCCTGGGCATGGCTTCCCACGATACACCCCGTATCCGATTGGACCGGTCGACGCTTGTGACTTCGCATCAACCGCGCCCGCAAAGGTCAACACCTTCGGCAGTTGGCTAGGGAGCCGATTCCGATATCAGGCCCGGTCGATCTTGCGGCTGGGCTGAATGGAACGTGGTTTTTCTCCGCTTTTGCGTCCAGCACGGGAACTCTCGGCCGAAACCCGGCCGCGCAGGTCCTGCGGAACGAAACGAGCGATATCCTTGCGCGAATTGATCATCAGTTTCTGGAAAATTGACGATATTTGCGCATCGGCGGTCTTGGTTGAGGTTCCCCGACGCACTCCAATGGCACTGTTGGGCCAACCGGCCGCAGCCAGGATGGCGACTTCCTGTTCGGTCGCCGACAACGTATGCCAGACCGATGCGGTGCCCTCTGCAGCAGCGTCGTCGTCAGGGGGTAGCGCGTTTATAGACAAGGTGCCCAACGCGATTCGTTGTAGCTCGGACCGCTCGTAAGACAACCGGGACCCACGGTTCTCGACCTCGGCGTAGATTGCTGGTCCGAGCACATCCCGCGCGACCTTCTCGGCGGTACTCGTTTCCTCAGCGGAGGGACCCAACCCCTCGATCAGCACACCCAGTCGGGCTCGCAATGCCCTTACGCCTCCCGCAAGGCAAGCGATCTCGGTAGCCAGCTTGACCAGGGAGCTGCGACTCGCGGTGCCGGCCGCGACCTTATCGGTAATCAGTCGCGCCAACGACCACATCCGAATATGCAAAATCCAAATGGGACCCCATTGATCCCCCAGCGGCATCTGGTAGGCGAGCGCTTCGCGACCCAGCTGCAGCGCCTTTTCCGGATCGCCGTGTTTGGTCAACGCGATCGCCATGGCCATCTGGGCCCACGACGTCGCCGGCCCTGCACCGGCTGCGGTCGTCCGCTCGAGGTGGCGCTGACAGATACTCATCGCCTGCTCGGGCGATCCGAAGAATCCGGCTGACATCGCCTCGAACATCTCGCACATCGCCTCCCCCCCGGGGTGTGGGATTTGGCGAAATTTCTCGCGCGCACGAGCGAACACAGCGATGGACCGCGGATCGCAGCGACCCAGCATCAGCTCGGCGCCGCAGGCAAATTCGATCACGGCAGGCAACCCGATGTCGATTTGTGGCTGGTCGCGCCAATCCTCAGCGCGGGCCGCGGGTATGCCGCACACGGCTACACACCGCGCCAGAAGCTCGTCAGCGTCCTTATGACGCCCCTGGTACACGGCCAACCACGCGGTCAAGGCCATCGCACCCAACTGAAGCGGACTCAGTTGCGGTTGTGACGCTTGGGTAGCCGCAAGCGTCTGTTCGAGGCGCCCCCGGATCTCCGAAAAAGAACCAAGGAAAAAGGGGGCGCGAAGCGATAGCAGGCCAACACAGATTTGCAGGCCCACCGCCGGCTTCCCGGCTGCCATGCTGGCATCGATAGCCCGTCGGATATTTGACCACGCTCCCGATGCCCAGGTCAGCAGGTCCTGTTCGGCGGGGCCGAACCATTCGGACTGCGGCTGCAGGACCTTGTTGCGGTAGTAGTAGCAATGCCGGCGCGCCAGCCGGGTTGGCTCATCGATCGCCTCGGTGGAGCGCTCAGCCAGCCGATCGGCAGCAAATAGCCGAAGGCTTTCCAATAACGAGTAACGCACCGCCTCGTCGCTCCTGTGGACCGAAACCAGCGACTGCTCCACCAGGCGCTCTAGCAGCTCACGAATTTCCCTGCGCGCCAAGCAAACAGCGGGCTCAGGCCGATCCGCACACGTGGCGCTAGCCTCAACGTCGCAGCCCTGGATTGGCACGTCGTCGGCACAAACAGTCTCGATGGCCTCTAACTCGGCCCCCACATCGGCCGTGCCCGCGGCGGCGTCCTCGGGGTTGACGTCGTGCCCTGGCGCGAACACCGACAACCGGTCAAACAGCAACCGCTCCTGATCCCCGCACAATTCATACGACCACGCAATCACATCGGTGATCGTGTGGTGACGGTCCTCCAACCCGGCCCGCGGTCCATGCCGCCACCGCATCCGCATATCGTCGGAATCGCCGCTGAGCTGCGCGAGGATCATCGGCAACGGCTGATAGAAAGTCCGGGCGGCCGCCAGCCGGATAAACAACGGATGCCCATGCATGCGTTCGCAGATTTGTTGGGCCAACGCGACCTGAGCGGGCTCGGTGATCGGATGCCCGGTCAGCTCGGCCCGCTGCCGAAACAACTCCAGCGACTGCTCTGCCGACAACGGCGGCACCGTTACCAAGTGTTCATCGACCCAGCCCACCGGTTCCCGGCTGGTCGCCACAACCGTTAACCCCGGCACCGCGTCGAGCAATTCCGCCACCACGGCGCCCGCGCCGGCCAGCACGTGCTCGCAGTTGTCCAGAACCAGGACCGTCGGCTGTACCCTCCCGGCGGCATCCACTGGCGAAAGCGCTTGCACAGCACCGTCCCACGCCAAGGGACCGACGAACCCGCCAACGAGTACAGATGCCGTCACGGCCTCCCGCACCGCCGCCACATCCGAATCCCTAGGCAGGCGAGCCAATCGTACGGCGAATACTGGTGTACGCCGCGCCTTGTGCAACCGACGCGCGGCCTCCTCGGCGAGCCTCGTCTTGCCGATCCCACCGGGCCCGATCAACGACACCAACCGGGCGTTCCCCAGCAATAAGCCACCAATTCGGTCTAGCTCCCGATTACGACCGACAAACCCTCCGCGAACACGCGGCAGATCAGCCGAATCACGTGGATCTCCCGTTGGCATGTCTGCCACGCTACCGCCCGTTAACCCGTCATGTCTTAACCCGGGAGTCGTTCCATCATTGGATCGACTCTGTGCAGGGGCCGGTGGCCCCGCAGGCACCGGCATTTTTCTGCGGTCTTCGCTTACCGCCGCAGCCACTCGTTGTGATCCAAAAGTACGATTTTTCAAGATATTTCACCGACCTGCGCGGAGGCTTTCGCCTGAGCGCCGGCGATCGATTCATCGCCGTCGCGGGCCGCCCCAGCGGGCCGGACCTTCCGAATTCGCTTGGGCCCCAACACACCCAGGGCAACCGCCGACAGCACCACACATGAGCCCGTCACCGCCATCACGATGTTGCGAACCCGGTCATCACGGGCTGCTCGCGGCGGACGCGGTACGGATCGGCCAACTTCTGGGTTCGGCACTTTCTGCAACGGCGGCAAGTGATACGTCAACGCCGCCACCGGATCGATGACACCGTAGCCCGTAGCGGTGTTGGGGCCCGGTCCGTCGGTGTGCGCTGTACGTTTGATGAGCTCCATGATCTGGCCGGCGTTGAGGTCCGGGAAGCGCGCGCGCACTAGTGCGACAACACCCGCCACGAACGGCGCGGCGAAGCTGGTGCCGTTGATTGGTACCAAACCGCGCTGGTCCTGCCAGGCATTGATGAGTCCGGGACCACCCGGATCCAACGAGACGATCCGCTCCCCCGGGGCCGCGACAGCCACCCAGGGCCCATGCAGACTGAATTCCGATGGCCCCCCCGAAGGGCTCAGCGCGGCGACAGTGAGCACATAGTCGGAGAACCATGCGGGGCTGGCGACTGTCGTAACGGTGTCCCATTGCCGCCGAAGCGGCAGGTTCGGATCCCCGACCATGTTCTGGCTGGCGCACATCCCCTGCTGTTGGACGTTTCCGGCAGCGGCCACCACCACAACGTTGCGCTCGTAGGCGTATCGGAGCGCCGAGCCGAGTTCGGCGTCGTTCATGCCCGCGCCTACCGGCGCACAGGCCACCTCCGAGAGGTTGATCACTGTCGCACCCAGATCGACAGCCCGGGAAATGGCGAGAGCCAAGGTATGGATGTTGCCGTAGCCGGGTGACACCGAGTTCGGGTCGTTCTGAGCGCCGCCGGAACCCTTGACGGCGTATACGCCGCTGTTTTGACGAATCGACAGAACCGTCGCTTCCGGCGCTACCCCGGCAAATGCATCGTCGGGACTGGGGGCGGCCGCGATGATCCCGGCCACCAACGTACCGTGCGCGTCGCAGTCCACTAGACCGTCGGACCCCGCAACATAGTCGCCGCCGCCCTCGAGGGCTGACAGCCGCGGGTGTCGGTTAACACCGGTGTCGATGACCGCCACCTTCTGCCCGGCACCGCGGGAAAACCGCCACGCGCTGGTGTAATCCAGCTGGGCCTCCGAACTCGGCCGCTGCCGGAAATCGGTCTGCGGCAATACCCCGCCCGCCCCACAGACGGACTTTTGTTCCGTCGGATCGGGCGGTGCGACCGGTCCGGCCGGAGGGGGTCCGGGCGCCACGACCGGCGGTGGTACCGCGCCCGCGGGCGGCGCCGCCATGGGCGCCCACAGCGCGACAGCTGAACACGCGACCCATCGCTCGATCTGTCGCCTCACGAGATCTCCAGTTGGGAACAGCCGCCAGCGACCCACAGCGCCGCGGGGATCAGCGCCGCATATGCCGCGTAGTGCAGATAAGCCCACGCCGTCGCGCATCGCTGCGGCCGCTTACTGCCGGCAACCCTCAACCCGACGATCGACGTCACCACCGCAGCGGCGAGCAGCGTACTCAATCCGGCAGAAACCATCGCAGCGGTGCCGCAAAATGCACTGGCACAAAGCAAAACCGCCAGCGCTGCCGCGGGCACGCCAAGCGACATACGTTCGGCCAGGGTCTGCGGTAGCCGGGCATGGACGCTGAGCGCGGTCGCACACACTGCGGCAAAGCCCAACCCAGGCCAGCGCACGCCCGGCTCCGCACGCAATACCGCTGCGGCACCACATAACACGCTGATCGCGAGACCCGCATAGAGCGCAGACCTGGTCACCGCCGCTGCTCGAACTCTCGCCCACACCGCTTCCGCGGTCGGCATCGCCCCGAACGATGGGGCCGACGCGCTCGTGGCATCGGAGTCGATCGCCGACGGCTTGGGCGCGAACTGGGTCTCCGACGTGTCTGCTGCCTGGTCGGAGCCGGGCCGGCTCGTGGATGGCTCGACGCGCGCCAGGCTATGCGTCAGCCTTGCAACCGTCAGGCAGCCCAGCGTGCCGACCACCGCCAGGACGACGGCCGCCACACGCACAGATACGCCCAGCGCATGGCCTAGCATCGCCAAGCCGGTCGTGGCGAAGACGACGCCAGTGGCGAGGTAGCCCCATCGCCCGCAGCCGAGCGCCCGATGGGTTGCGGCATTGAGCACCACCAGCGACGCACAACCGGCGGCCGTACCGTATTCGCCAAATCCCCGCACCAACAGCCACACGATCGCGGCGACGATCGGGATAGCGGACCAGCCGACGGCGGCCCCGACATCGGATCGTTTGTAAGACCGTCGGGCCAGCGCGGCGACACCGACCATTGCCGCGGCGACCGCTGTCGCCAATCCCACCATGATCGGACGTTGCGCTCCATTCGGGGCAGCCGCCAGGAAGTACACCCAGATTAGCGACGCGAACCCCAGGCCCCCGAACGACATCCAGCGAGCAGCGTCGGCATTCCAGCCGGCGTAGGCAGCTTTGTTCAGCCGTGCCGCGGCGTCCACCACATCGTCGTAGAGCGTCGGTGCGGCCAGCGCGCGTTCGTCCGTCAGCCGGAGAAGCTCACCGTCGATGACACCGCTCGCACGCAACGTCTGGTCGAGCTCCAGCGCGACAGGCGGATCGAGCCGACTGAGTACCCAGAATGCATCTCGCGTCGCCGCCCACGGCGTATCGGTCGATGCCTCTACGTCGCGCGAGCGCACCAGCTTGACCAGCTCTGGCAGCAGGCTTGCGACAGCGACGTCCACGGGCAGCGCCACGTCGAGCTGGGTCCGGCCGCCGACCACCGATACCCGGACATGCTCGGGCGCGGCCGACATCGCCGGCGCGGGGCCAAGTTCGCCGATGCCGGTCACGGGTCCGGCATCCGAGAAAGCTGGATGACACCGCTTTTCATGGTACGCGACACCAACATTCCTCTCCCGGGCGGCATCTCGGTTGGCTTGTATCCCCCGAAGAGGCCGCCCTCGTCCTTGGAGCCGCTCATCACCAGACCATTACACGACAGATCCTTCAGCCGGCCGATGACTGGATCCATCATCGCCCGGGCGGCGCCGCCGATACGCCGGGTGATGACGGTCCGAAGCCCGATATCACGGGCTAACGGAAGGTATTCGACCAACGGGGCCAGCGGGTGGTTCAGCGAGCCGCCCCCGATCAGGTCGTAATCGTCAATCAGCACATAGACGTCCGGTCCACTCCACCACGATCGTTCCTTGAGCTGTTGGGGAGTGATGTCGCCGGGTGGTAGCCGCTTCTTCAGAGAGTCCGCCAGCGCGGTCATCAGCTCCGTGCAGGACTGGCTCGCGGTGGCATACCCGCCGATGTAGTCCGCGTCGACCATGCCGAGCATGGAGCGCTGAAAGTCGATCAGGATGACCTTGCACTCGTTGGGCGTCGAGTTTTCCATGATTCCCTGGGCGATGTTGCGCAGCAGCCCCGTTTTGCCACATTCGCTGTCGCCGAACACAACCAGATGCGGTTGGGCATCGAAGCGTAGTACCACGGGCGCCAGCTCGGCTTCGTCGATTCCGATGGCGATCCGCGACTTGTCAAGCGGCCCCGCGCTGCGGGCCGTCTCCACAACCGCGTTCCGGTCGACATTGTGCGGCAACATCCGCACCCTGGGCGCGGCGCGCCCCCCGTAGAGGGCGCCTACGGCTTCCACCGAACTCGCCACGCCCGCCGGGAGATCCTCTGTGGCAGAACTGGAGTCGAGCCGTGGCAGCGCGATCAGCATGTGCAGCCGCTCAGCGGTCATCCCGCGGCCCGGCCGTCCGATCGGGACCAACTCGGCGAATTTGCGGCCCACATCGCTGTCGATGGGGTCACCCATCCGCAACTCGATCCGCGAACCCAGCATGTCTTTGACGGCTGGGCGAATCTCCATCCACCGCGTCGCCGAAATCGCCACGTGGATCCCGTAAGACAGGCCCTGGATCGCTAACGACTGCAAAACCGGTTCGAGGTAATCGAAATCGCTTTTTATCGTTGCCCAGCCGTCAACCACGAGGACGACGTCGCCGAATTTGTCCTGACTCAGCAGATCGGCGGCGGCGACCTCGGGCGGTAGCGCCGCGAGCTCAGCCTTACGCTGGCGGAAATCGCGCATCGACTCGATGCCCAGGTCACGAAAACGTTGTTCCCGTTCCCGCAATAGCCCCGACACTTCGGCAACGGTCCGCCGAATCCGGTCGGCATCCATCCGTCCGGCAACCCCGCCGACGTGGGGCAGGTTGGACAGGCTGCCGAGCGTGCCGCCGCCGAAGTCGAGACAGTAGAACTGAATCTGTTCGGGTGTGTGGGTGGCTGCCGCCGAAACGATGAGGGTGCGCAGCGCTGTGGATTTGCCCGACTGCGGTCCGCCGACAACCGCGACGTTTCCCAGGGCGCCCGACAGATCGACCAACAGTAGATCCCGCCGCTGATCGTATGGCCGGTCCACCAACCCCACCGGCATCAGTAAGCGCCCATTGACATTTCGTGGGTCACTCCACGAGGAGTCGGGGAGCAGCTCGTTGACGGCCGGGCTCTCGTCCAGCGGTGGGAGCCACACCTCGTGAGCGGGACGCCCATGGCCCCGCAGACGGCTCACGACCACGTCCAGCAGGATGGACTTGGCCGGGCGTACCGATCCCTCGGGCGGGCTTTCGACGCTTGGCTGCACTGGTGTCTCTTGGCCCGGCTGCGGCGAATCCTTCTTCACCGGGGTCGCGGTGAAGAGCTTCGGGGCCAACGATCCGGATGAAGACGCACGCCCGATACGCCGCGCGACACCCGGTTTGACGTACTCGCCGGAGACATAGCAAGTGTTGAACCGGATGGGTTCGTCGGCGTCGCATTTGAGAAACGCCGAACCCGGGACGCTGGGCAGGTGGTAGGCGTCGGGAACGCCGAGCACGCTGCGCGACTCACCCGCAGAAAACGTCTTGAGGCCTATCCGGTAGGACAGATGCGAATCCAACCCGCGCAGCTTGCCCTGTTCCAGGCGCTGGGAGGCCAGCAAGAGGTGAATGTGCAGCGATCGTCCGAGCCGACCGATCATGACGAACAGCTCAGCGAAATCTGGTTTCTGAGACAGCAATTCGGAGAATTCGTCGACGATGATGAACAGCGCCGGCAATGGATCCAGCTCGGCGCCGTTGGCGCGGGCCCTTTGGTATTCGATGACGTTGGGAAAACCGGCGGAGCGCAGCAATTCCTGCCGCCGGTTCATCTCCCCGGCGAGCGCATCGCGCATGCGGTCGACCAGGATCAGTTCGTCTTCGAGGTTGGTGATGATCGCCGAAATATGCGGCACGCCTTCCAATCCCAAGAAGGTCGCACCGCCCTTGAAGTCGACCAGCACCATGTTCAGCACCTCAGGCGAATGTGAGGTAATCATTGCCAGTACCAGCGTGCGCAGGAATTCCGATTTGCCCGAGCCGGTGGCGCCGATGCACAACCCATGCGGGCCCATTCCCCCCTCGGCGGACTCCTTGATGTCCAGCTCGAGCGGCTGGCCGTTCGGCGTGTAACCAATCGGCACCCGCAGTCTTTCCCTCGGTGATCGTTGCCGCCACACCTCCTCGGCAACGATCTCGGCGGCGTCGGGGATTTTGAGCAATGCCATCAGGCCGGGGTCGGTGGCGCGGGAATCCAACTCGATGCTGGCAATGTGCGCGGCGTTCGCCAGCCGGTAACGGCCGAGCTGACGCGCAGCGGCTTCAGCCTCGGTCAGGCCCACCCGATCCGGCGTTGCGAACTGTTCCACACCCGCCCTGGTACGCGCTCCGACATTATCCTGCTCGAGAACCAGTTGCAGTCCCCGGCCCGCGCTGCGACCGTCCGCTGGGCCGGTCAAGTCCAGCACCGTGACGCTATCCACGCCGGCATCGGTGATCAGGCGTTCGTCACCGGTGACGTACCCGTCATCGATGACCACCACCAGCTGCCGGCGCCCCTGCGTCGGCTCGGCGGTGCGGCTGAACCGACCGCGCTCGGCCAAATCCTCTGCAAACGCTTGCTCCAATAGCTCAAGCGACGGAAACAACAGTCGCATTTGTCCCATCCCGTCGGACAGCGCAGGGTGCTGCGCGTGTGGCAACCACTTTGCCCAGCTCCAATTCTCGCCGTCGGGATTGGCGGTGACCACTGCAATCTGAATGTGGTCGGGGCCATGAAATGTGCACAGTTCCAACAACATCGACCGCACGAGCTGTCGGGTCAGCTTGGCATCACCCTCGAAGGTGACGCTGGGAAAGGCGCGCAGCGATACCGCCGTCGGGAGTGCGTGCACCACCGAACGAGTCTTCACGAAGCGCCGCAACGCGACCGTGGACACTGGCTCGAGATCTTCCGGCGGTCCCGTTTCCGGTGCCAAAAATCGGGTCGCCAGCCGGTGGGTCCCGATCCCCACCCGGACATGGCAGAAATCCTGATCGGAGGGACGGCGTTCCCACATCCGGCGGGTACCCGCCAAATCGGCCAGCGTGCGGGGGTCGGGGTGGCTCCACTCTAAAGCGGCGCGCTGTTCGTCAGCCGTTTTGTCGGCCTCGTCCCGAAGAGTGGCGAGATAGCTGAAGTAGTCTTTGCGTTCCTCGTTGAGTTCGGCCGCGGCCTTCCCCGATCGCCCCCCTGCCCCGCCGGTCAGCATGCCGACCATGGCCATCACCATCATCATGGGATACATCAGGAACATCGGGTTCCGCGCCAGATCACGTCCGCCGACTGTGACCATCAATGCGATCATCCCAACCACTGCGACGACCATCACGAATGGCATCAGCTTCATGAAGAGCTTGCCGGGGATGACCCGGGGGACGTCAGGCGGCGGCTGCAGGTTGACCTCGCCTCCAGGCATGCGCGGCGGCGCTACCCGCAGGCGGCGTGCGAACCCTTCCGTAGCCACGCCCTCTCCCGTCCGATACTCGCTGTATCATAGTAAGTCACCTGCGGTACTGTCCACGCCGTCAGGCAAACGCACTGTAAGGGGTTGCGCCATTACGTTGCCGTTACCGTCATCGCTGCCGGACCCGGAGTCTGAACCCGACTCGGAGCCGGAACTCAGTCGTGTCACGGTGCTGATCGGGCAACTGCGCCTCGATGTCGGACTCCCTGCCGATGTACCTATTGCGGCGCTGGCCGACGACGTGATCGAGCTTGCCAATACTCAGTTGTCGGACCAGCCCGAGCGACCCCACGATGCATCAGGGGTCGCATTCGACGCGACCGAGGGCAAATGGACCTTCGCTCGCCTCGGCGCCGAACCTTTCGACTCGAACCGGACTCTGGCTGAGTTCAACGTGTGCGACGGTGAAGCACTGGTGATCCGAGAGGCCGGGATACCATGCGCCCCATTGCTCTTCGACGACCTCGATATCGATGCTGAGGAGGCGGCAACCTCGCCGCGGCACGAGTGGGCGGCTGATATCCCGGTGATCGGTTTTTTTGGGGTGGGCCTCATCGCCTCGGTCACCGTGGCGGTACTCCTGATCAGTCGATCCCCCGCTATGCCGACGGTCGCCGCGGCGCTTGCCGTGGGGGCCGCTGTCGCGATCGCCGCCTGCATCGTGGGGTTCGCCACTCCCCACGCTCGCGTCTCGCCATGGCTTACCGCGGTGGCGATCCCATTGATCTTCGCGGGCTCACTGCACCTCGTTCCGGACGCGTCAGAGATCACCGCGCTGCCGATGGCGTTCGGACTGAGCGGTTTTGTCGCGCTGATGTCGCTACTGGGCGCCCGCCGCGACCGCTCGTTCTACACGGTCGTGATCGGACTCTCGCTTCTGGGCGGCGCGACGACCGTCTCGATGTTGCTATGGTCTCCTACGCCGCGCGCAACGGGCGCTGTGCTGGCCACCGCGTCGGTGATCGTGGTCTATCTCGCCCCGAGGGTGACAATCGTGTTGGCGAAACTGCCGGTGCCCCCGGTGCCCACCGCCGGGGAACCGCTCGACGATATCGAGACGCAGGGCGGGACCACCGTAGAAGGCGTGAATGCGGTCGGCAAACAGGTTATTCCGAGTGAGGAGGGCATGATCGAGCGTGTCCGACCGTCCAATCAATACCTGACCGGCATTGTGGCAGCGGCCACGATGGCGGCGATCGTCGGCAGCTACCTGGCGGTCGATGTGAACAATGGATTCTTTTGGCAAGGAACAGTTTTTGCGATCGCCGTGGCGACCGTCCTATGCTTGCGGGGCCGGAGCCACTACGACCTCATCCAGTCGGCCACCCTCGTCGGCGGGGGCCTGGTGACCGCGTTGGCACTCATCGTCAAGATCGCGGCCCATCTCGATGGCTGGCAGGTCAACGCGGCCCTGGGTCTGGTCGTTGTGATGGCCCTGATCGTCGCGTGCGGCCTCATCGCACCGCAGCTGGAGTTCTCGCCGGTGATCAAACGTCAGGTCGAGCTCGGTGAATACCTTGCGATCGCACTGCTGTTTCCTTTGTGCTTCTGGATCATTCGGATTTACGCATTCTTCCGCGAGCTGCGGCTCTAGTCAGCATCAGCTTTTGGGTTGTTGGACCGTCGTCCCGTGCGGGTCCGGCGGCATGCCGTCGTGGGCTATCAGCGCGGCCTCGGCAGACAATTCCGGCCCTGGCGGCAATAGCGAGATGACCGGCCACGGAGCAAGTTTCGGTGTGTCCTTCTTGCCGTTGTCGGTCTTCACGCCGCTGACCCCCAACGCGTCGGCCGATGGCTGGTCTTTGATGCCAAAGCGCACCCCGACATCCGAAATATAGAAGAGCCGCCCCATGGAACTGCTGTCCGGCTGCACACCGGTGGCTTGGACGAACTCACCGGTGCCGGGCGTGAGGTATGCGCTGTCGAGCCCGGGCCCACTGCCGTCGGCGGTGGCCAGTCGCACCGGCTGCGCCTCGCGCGGTAGCGGCAGGCGGTGCCCGAACAGCAGCCGGGTGCTGGCCCGGGCCGCGCCGCTGTCGCGCCGCCACGACATGCAAACGACCGGATCCGGTTCAACGTCGACAAGTTGCGGAGAGGCGGCCGGATAATGCCCGACGGGCAACGTGTGCACCACCGCTACCTGGCTCACCATCGCAGGCGACACATCCCGCCAATCCTGAACCGATGCCGACGTGCCGCCGCTGTAGCGGACGATGTCGGCGGTGGCTTCCGAAATCGGCTGCAGTCCCTCCCGCAGGACCACGTATAACTGTTGGCCGCGTGAATCGGATGTCTTCAAGATCGAGCCCACGCGATACCCGGGACCCAAGTAGCCCGCATCCTCCCCCGCACCTGGAATGCTCACCGGGGCTATCGGATCCACTAGGGGAATCGAATCAAGCAAGCCCGGCGAAAAATCGCGAACCTTGGCGCCATTGAGGTGCAGCGCGCTCATCAAGACAGGATTCGTGACGTCGATTGGCGCGCGCACGCCCTGGTACACCAAAAAAGTGGTCCCGCCGGATCTGGTCAGGATCATGTCGGCGGGGCTGGCCGCCCGGATGTCGTTGTCAAGCACCGGATTGTTGGCCAGCACCGTGGTCTCGACGCCCGCGACTCCCGACGCCTCTGCCATCTTTGGGGTTTGTGTGCTGTCGCATACCGTCCAGGAGGACGCGCCGGAATCTTCACCCGGCTGGATACTGGACGGTGCGCCGATGATTCCGACCACGGGCCCCAGGGCCAGTTGGTTGAGAAACTTATCGTCGACCTGTTTCGGCGACTCGCTCTTCCCCACGATCAACCGGGCTGAGGCCAGATTGAGGACCGGGTGGACGCGGTCTCCAATCCGAACGAACAGCGCGCTACTGGATTTGCTGAGCAAGATTTGCGCGTCGCCGAGATTTGGGGTCGGTTTGAAAAACGCCAGCACGCCGGCGGCGCCGGCGATGAGCACGCCGACGACCAAACCGACTATCAACGACCGCATTTGACCCCGCATAGGGTCATGAATCATCCGGGAGTCCGCCCGAATGAGGGCATGCTCGAGTCGCCGGATCAGGAACCGATACCCGTTGACCTGTGCACGTGTCGTAACTTGCGCCGGCATGGACGTCCCGTCATACCCCCAAGAGCTGCTACTGTATACAGAGTGTATCGCAGAAAGGTGTACGCTGGAATCACATCCAACTCGGCGAAAGCAGCGCATGCCCAGTCGACGCACTCCCAGCGACAAATCGGCCACGTCCAGTCAGCTGCTGGACAGCATCGACATCGTCCCGCAGCGACTGTTGCCGCTGGCGGATCTTTTAGTCCTGCAACTATTCACTATCGCGGGGATCTTTTCGGCCCGGCTCCTCGCGTTTCGGGGCTGGCACGGCGCGGCATCGGGCCTCGCCGTAGCGTTTTTGTTGCTCCTGCGGTTTCGTGGATTGACGTTGCCACAGTGGGTCGCGCTACGTGCGAATTATGTTTGGGGACGCCGGGATAGGTCCGGCGGTAGGTCGCTTACCGAGCCGTTTGATGCCGAGCTCGCCGGCGAATCGCAAGTTGGTTTTCGTTGGGATGGAACGACACTTCTCTCCCTGTTGAAGATCGACGCAAATCCGCAAGCCATGACCGTGCTGGAGCCGCGTATGACGGTGTCCGGGGAGATGTTGTCGATTGAACTGGTCGCCGATTGCCTGCGCCAGTTCGATATCGCGCTCGATTCGATCGACGTGATCAGCCACGGATCCCGCTCGCACGGTCATACCCCGATCGCGGCCGTCTATGACTCGGTGCTCGGCCCGCTTCCCGCGATCGCCCAACGCAGCGTGTGGGTCGCGATGCGGTTCGATCCCTCACTGTGCGCCGACGCTGTACGTCGGCGCGGTGGTGGGCGCGAAGGCGTGCTGCGAACAGCCGCGACGGCGACGCGGCGAGTCGCGAATCGACTGATCGAGGCCGGGCTACGACCCCGGGTGGCGACGGCCAGCGAAATCGCCCATGCCACCAATCAATTGTCCGACGGGGTGAATTTACGCCACGTCGACGAGACATGGCTTGCATGCAATCAGGGGAATTTTCAGCTGCAAAGCTTCTCGATAAGACCTGCCATGCTGACCACCGCGGGAGTCGGGTTGTTGTGGACCATTCCAAGTTATTCGACGACCATATGCGTCTCGCTTCGACGCGACCCAAAGCATGATCTGATCAAGATCCGTGGCCTGGCACGCTTCGATACCCACGGACGCAGGAAGATTTATCTACCGGGTCTGGAAGAGCTCTCAGGACAACAGTTTTCGGCATTGCGGTCCACCTTGCCAGTGTCGCAGCCCAAACGTCCCGTCGGCCGCTGGGCGTGCGGCTCCCGCGACAAGCCTTTCCAGAATCTGGCGTTGCCCGCGTCGGGCTGCGGGCAGGTGATCGGCGCCGACACAGAAGGTCGCGCCGTAGCACTGCCGCTATTTGGCCCGCAGATCCGTCGAGTGGAGATCTGCGGCGGGCTGCACTTGGCACAACAAGTACTGCTCCGTTCGCTGGCACTGGGCGCACGCGTGCGAGTACACACCAACAGGCCCAGCGCGTGGCGCGACATGGTGGAGCAGGTCGGCGATCGGGACCTGTTGTGGGTGGCCGAGTCGGGCCGCGGATCCATCCAGTCCGGCTCGGATCGCAACTATTCCCTGGCAATGTTCGACGGGGTCTCGGCGCAGTCGGTGCGGATAGGAGTGACGACCATGGTGCTGCAAGCGCCGCGCACCGTGCCATCGGCGGCCTGCGATGTCACGCTGGAAGTCCTCGACAGCACCACCGATACCGTCAAGGTCAGCACTGACGCGGGGACGGCAGTCGTAACAATGGTGGAAACCGAAGAAGAGTCGCGCTATATCCGAGCATCGGTAGACGCCGAAAAGCTGACGGCGCCAGTCGCATACGTCTAATCTGGAAGGGTCTGACCCATGGCATATCCGTATGGCGGTTCGGATCGGTATCCACCGCAGTCAGCAGCGGCCTATGGCGCGTATTGGCCATCGTTTACCGGCGCCGCGCACCAACAAAACTCGAGGGCAGACCAAATCGTCTGGATCGTTGTGGCGCTGGGCCTGGCAACGTACGTCCTCAGCTGTGCCGCGGAACCGGGTGGCACCGGACTAGGGGTCCGATTCAGCACACTGGCTGCGATCGTGGCCGCCCTAGGTCTCCTCCCGCGACAGAGCGCCCACCCCAAGTTAATGACGGCCCTGGCATTGATGGGATTCTTCGATGCGCTGTCGCAGCTGATCACCGACGAGCAGAATCCCAGGTGGGCCACGATCATCATCGTCATTCTCATTGCGCTGCAAGCTCTCACGACGATCGCGGCGTTGTTGACCCGGCAGCGAATGTCCAGCGCGGCCGGTCCGGCGCTTAACCCGTACGACAGTTACGCGTATTACGCACATGCCGCCCAGCAGTACTACGCGGCGCAAAACCAACCGCCTCCGCAGCAGCCGGTTCAGGCGCAAGGCACGGCTCACGCAGAAGCCGCGGCCTCGGCACAGGCAGGCCAGTCCGCGACGGAACAGCATGCGCTATACGCGGAATACTTAAGCGCACAACAACCCGGCGCGCATCGGATTGCGGCGTCACCACAGGCGGGAAAGCGCACCCAAACCCTGCAATCGGCAGGCGGCGCCGGGATGCCGATGACGAGCCCCACCGAAAGCATCCGACCGAGCGACGACCCCGCGACAGGATCACCGACACAATCGTTCTCGTGATGTTTGGCATCGTCGTCCGACACTGAGGAGATATCTGTGCCCGGGATCCTGACCGTGGACCTGCATCCCATCTTCAGGTGCGAGCGTGACATCGACAACGCCGTTCGCGGCGCCCTTTTTCGAGCGGTAGCCCAGAATGTCGCGTTACTCGAAATCATTCCCGGCAAGGGCTCGGGCACCTTGAAGCGGCGTGTCCTCGCCAAACTGGAGCAGCCGCATTTGAAGAGACTCTATCGTCGGGTCGAAGCTGACTCGAGCAATGTGGGTCGGATCCTGGTTCACTTCGACCCGCCGTCGTCATCAACGAATGCAATCGATCCCGACGACGATTTCACCATCTGGGGCACGCCGCGTTAGTTGATGGCGACTGGTAGCTGGTCCAAATTACCCGAAGGGCCGATCGCTGAAACACGCGCGCAACTCATCCAAGGCGCGTTGCGCGGACGGGACCGATTTCCGATCGGTGATACACCGTGTATCGTACCTATCGTGGATCTAGTCGATTGGAGCCGCCAACCTGAGGTTGCACACTTCGGTCCCGCGTCCAAGCGGAGCCGTCTACTGGCAGCGTTAACGGCAATTTCGGTGCGCCCCGTGCTGGCCGCCTTGACGATCGTCGGCATGATCATCAACCGTTGGCGTCCAGAAGTACTACAACGAGCACGCCTCGACGTCATCGACAGGCCGCTGCGGGTTGTGCCAGCGCTGCCGGGGACGGAGGTGACCTCCGTCTCGCTGCCTGAGTGCCCGGCCGAGTGGGTGATCGCCCCACACGCCCGCAACTCCGACCGGGTCATCATCTACTTTCACGGCTCGGCGCTAGTGACGTTGGGCCTCAATTCTCACCGACGGTTCGTCAGCAAATTGACACAGCTTACGGGCGCGCGGGTATTCAACGTGGCCTATCGGTTGGCCCCGCAGGTGGTAATCGAGGAGGCGGTGTCCGACGGGCTCGACGCCTATCGGCATGTGCTGTCGCTAGGGTTTTCGCCGGATCGCATTGTGCTGGCGGGAGATTCGGCGGGCGGTTTGATCGCTACCAACACCGCGCTGGCTGCCCGAGACGCCGGGCTGCCCGTACCCGCGGCACAGGTGCTGATGTCTCCATTGACGTCGTCGGACATGGGCTTGAAATACCGCGCGCTCAAAAATCACCGCGACGCGCTGTTTCCTTTCATGACGGTGAAATTCATCTACGACGTGTTCGCCACCGTAAACGGCACTCGCCCGCTGCCGCTCATGCCGCCCGAAGCCGACCTGCGCGGCCTTGGTCCGTTCCTGTTGCAGGTCGGTACCCACGAGATGCTGCTCGGCGACACATTTACCCTGGCCCATCGTCTGCGCGTTCACGATGTTCCGGTGTGGGTTCAGGTATGGCACAAAGCGATGCACACGTTCCAGCTCACCTTCGACATCAATCCCGACGCCCGTCGGGCGATCGAAGAGATCACTGACTTCATTCGGTACGCGACGACTATCGAGGACGAGGTCAGCGCATAGCCAATGCGCGACGAGGCTCGGTGGCCCTACAAGCTGATCGACACCACACAAACGCACTGGCGCAAAGTCAACGCACAAGGTCAAGTAAGAAGCGATCGACATGATCCAGGTTGATGGTTGGACCCTGCGTCCCGTCGAGGGAGACGCGACGGGCCTGGCACAACTGCCAGTGCAGTGGCGCCCGATCGCCGAGGACGTCGACCCGGCCGGCCGGCGCGCCGCTGCGCTGGCGTTGTGGCCCGCGGGATTTCTCGACTTGGCCCCCGCGTTCGCGCAACGATTCACCGACCATCTCACCGACGTGCGCGCGTGCCTGGCCGAACCGGAGTCCGAACCGGTGCTGGTATACCTAGCTGACCCGGCCATGTGGATTGGTCGCGACCCTCGCACCTTCATCACCGCGTCGTCGTTCTGGAAGCATCTGCCGCGACCGGCCCAGGACTTCCAACGGCAGACGCACTCCGCTCTCACCATGCCCGACCGCGAATCCTACGGGTTGATGCACCCGGCCCATATGCGCACCATTGCCGAACTGGCCCGCCGTCCCGCCGGCATCCGCGGATGGGACGAAGCCGCGGCCGCACGACCCGGCGGACAAATCGCTTCCAACCGGCTGCTGACCGTGACTCGAGACTCCGGCAACTTATGGTTATGCGTGTCCCCTGACCTGCTCGACGGTCAGGCCGCCACAGTCTACGAGGGCGATGTGGACATCGACAGCTTCACCAGCGCCTTCGATGACCTTATGGTCCTGGCATTCGAGGATACCTAGCGAAGGAGGCAGCACAACAAGTCCACCAACGAGCGTGATGGTCCTTTCGCGGCGACCAGCCCTTGACAGTTCCGGCTACCGAAGGCGCCGAAGCTCGGGCCGTCTCGACGGGTGATTTGCCGCGCCATGGAAGCGGTCTGTGAGTGTCGCGGCTACCGCCATAAACGCCTGTCGCGTCTTATGATTCATCAACTCGAGCGAGATTTCCGAACCTTCTGCGAGATGACGATCGAAGGGGATTCCGTGCACCGCACGGACGTGCGAAAGAAAGTTGCTCGCGAACTTGCCAATATCCACGGGCACCGGACCCGGCCTCGGCGTGCTGATGACAATAATCGCGTCGGACACCAGATGGGAATAGCCGTGGTGTTTCAGCCAGTCCAGGGTAGCCAGAGCGCTGCGCGCGGCGTCCGCGGCGGGCGCGGCCACGATGACCAGAGCATCGGCCTCGTCCAGGATGCCCGCCATGGTCGAATGCACCAGACCTGTACCGCAATCGGTGAGAATGATGTTATAGAAGCGCTGCAACAGGTAGAGCGCGGTTCGGTACTCCGCCTCTGAAAAGCCCTCGGACACAGCAGGATCACGTTCTGAGGCCAAAATCTCGAGCCGACTCGACCCTTGCGAAGTATGCCGACGGATATCGGAGTAGCGAGAGATTTCCTTGTCCAACAGGAGGTCTCGAACGGTAGAGCGAGTCTCGATGTGACCGCGTTGAGCGAGCGTGCCGAAGTCGGGATTGGCATCGAATGCGATCACTCGGTCTCCGCGAAGCGCGGCAAAGGTGACTCCCAGCCCCACGGTGACGGTTGTCTTGCCGACGCCGCCTTTCATCGACAGAACTGCAATGCTGTAATCACCGGGAACCGGTCGATTGACCCGATCGATCAGGGCCTTCTCAAACATGTCTCGCTGCGATTCACCGGGGTTGATCGCTCCCCCGCTCGCTTGATGTACCAGTTTCCTCCACCCACGTTGCGGTGCTGGCCGTCGACGAATCAGACCCAGTTCGTCGTTGGTGGGCAGGTGCCCGCCGGGCTGCCAATCCGGCATTTACACCACCGTCCGATTAAAAGGTGTTGCGGTGTATGAGCATAACGCTGACGTGGAGGCTGTCATGGACTCAGACTCAATGCTCCTGCAACACCATTTAGTGCTGCTTTCATGTCAGTCAGGTCGATGCGCATCAGTTGCTGTTCATCGAGGCCTTCGAGATCCGCACCATAACTTTGGCTTAGCCGGTATTCGCGTTCCTCCTCGGCCGCCTCGATTACGTTGCGCACAAAGCGACCGTTGCCCGCCAAATCGATGTTCCGCCGAACCTTGCCGGCAGAGTCGACCGACTCCTCCTTATATAGCGCGGTGCACGCCGCGACGAGTTCGTCGTAGGCGGCCTCGGTCAATTCGGAATCCCTTGTCCGGGCGATCAGCCGGCCAATGTCACCCAGTTCGGCCGGGGTGTAGGACGCGAACCGGATGCGTTTGGTGAACCGGGACGCCAAGCCCTCGTTGGAGGCCAGGAAGCGGTCGATCTCCGCATCGTAGCCGGCGATGATGACCACCAGCCGATCGCGGTCGCTTTCCATCCTGGCTAGCAGCGTGTCCACGGCTTCCCGACCGAACGCGTCGCCCCCTGACAGGCCGGTCTGGATCAACGTGTAGGCCTCGTCGATGAACAGTACCCCGTCCATTGCCTGATCGATTAGCGCCGTGGTCTTGATGGCCGTGCTGCCCAAATGCTGGCCGACGAAGTCCTGCCGTTTGGCTTCAACTACCGCGGGTGTCTTCAAAAGACCTAGGCCACAATAGATTTGAGCCACGACCCGTGCGATGGTGGTCTTGCCCGTACCCGGCGGCCCGGTGAAGGCAAGGTGCAGACTCCGCGCGGCCGTGCTCAGCCCCTTGCCGCTGCGCACCTTAGCCACGGTCGCCGCGGAACGAAGCTTGCTCACCTGCAACTTCACGTCGGCCAGGCCGATTTGACGGTCCAGTTCGTTTTGCGCTTTGAGCAGATACTCGTTGCCGCGTTCGACGACGGCGTCATCGTCGGCCGCTGCGGTGTCCTGGGCGGTGCTCGGGTCCCACATGTCTGCACGCGAGTCGATCATCTCTTTGGTGGTGATTATCAACCGGTACTTCGGATCGTGCAGCGCAGTGGCATTGGCCTCGAAAGTCGGCTCTTCACTGTAAATCCGCTCGAAGATGGCCCGCGCCTCGGCTTCGTTGCCCATCTCGCGGAGCGTGAGGCCCTTGCAGAACTCCGCGGCCCGACGTGCAGCGGGGATTGGTCCCTCGATGGCCTGGTCGAGTCGGCGCAGACCCTCGGTGAACAGGCCCAACTGCGCGCAGGCCGATCCCACCATCAAATTCGCGCCCGCCGCTATGTATTCGTCGGCGAACGACGCCGAATTCGCCAGCGCGGTCAGTACATCGGGCCAGCGCTGAGTGGTGAAGTGCAAAACGCCGCGGATGTATGCGCAGATTTCCGAGGAGGACACGTCACCGGCCGGCATGCCCGTACGCTTTTTGTCGAGTTCGTCGAGGACTCGTTCGGCCTCGTCGTAGTCTTTTCCCTCGATCATGCTCGCCGCGTACGCGAGCCGAACCTCGGTCAGGTTGGCCAAGGCATAGTCGAGGTATAGGCCGGTCTGGAAACGGCCGCTGAGAACGCCAGCAGGCAAGCCTAATCGACGATGCTCGCGGAACAGCAGATCGCAGGTCCGGTAGAGGTGATAAATCACTTCACTGGTGGTTTCCCCTGCGGCCGCACGTCCCAACCAGGCGTCGCACATCTCGGGATCGCACTCGGTGGCATGCCGAAACGCCTGCGCCGCATAGCGAACGTCGCGATTGGTCTCGAGCCCGTCGATCGGAATACCGAGCGAGAGCACGCCTGCGTCGAAGAAGCGTTGAGCGTCTCTGGTGCCATTCATCCGTGTTTTCCCCATCGTCGATCGCCATCTCGGGCCGAGCCCGAGCGGAACGGACAACCTGAAAGCAACCACCGCCGAGCCTTGGCAGGAATTGGGGTGTCCTGTCGACGGCCGCCGGAAGTACAGTGGGACCGAAAATCCGTTGAGGAGAACCGCATGGGTGACCAATCAACGCTTCGGGGAGACGAACCCGTCGCGCCGTGGCCAGTTGTCTCCCGCGCCGCGGACATTTCGGTGATAACAACCGAGCGCGGACTACCGACCCAATTGAAGATCGGTACGTCCGAGATGTCGTGGGCGCCTGAGGATTTGGCGCAAGAAATCCTGTCGCTGTGCCAGTTGTCCGCGCTGCGCCTGCAGGTCGCGCGTCGACGTGAACTGCTGAAGCGCGGTTTCGGCCCGGCGGTGGTTCGTGGTCTGAATCTGGCCACCGAGGAGGCCTTGGCCGAAGCCGAGGAGGCGGCCCGCGGTGACGACGAGGGACCGCCCGAAACCTGGATGACCTCGCGGTGAGCGGTCTTGCCGACGCCGTGATCGCGCGCATGATGGAGCAGCGCGACCTGCTGCAGGCGTTGAATGAGCACTGCCAGTCCATCTCCGCCCGGGTGACGAGCCGCGACGGGTCGGTCTGCGTCGAGGCGGATGGCCTCGGCGCCATGACCGGGCTCTGGCTGCGCCCACAGGCACTGAAGCTGGGTCCGAAGGCACTGGCGCAGCTGATCATTGACACGGCCGAGGCGGCGGCACGGGTGTGCGTTGATCGCCAGAACTTCCTCATCACGGAGTTCAACCGCCGCATGGGCGCACTGGATGAGAAACCGTTGACCGGTGGGGCCGACACCCCGACCAGCCATTAGCGCCAAAACTGTTTGCAAGCCAGCCACCCCACGTTGTCCAGGTGCGATGTCCTGGTGCACCGCCCAGCAACTAAGACTAGCCAGATCGTGCACAAATGGATACACTGCGTATCACGATACAGTGCGTATCGCCAATGCGTCGATAGAACTGGCGGAAGGTGTCCACGATGGGCGACGTTACGAAAATTGTTCCGGAGGCTATAAGTGGATTTGCGGCCGCCAGCCATGCGGCGGGCGAGGCCGTTCGTAACGCCGCTTCGGCCGACGTGGGGGCTACGTTCGCCGCAGCTGCGGCCGCAATAGGACCGATCGGTGCGCCGCACTACCTCCCGGCCCTAGGGACGGCTCTGGCCAACCATGTCAATGCCGCTTTGGCCGTGGGCGACGCTTACCACGGGATCGGCCATGTTGCTAGCGGCACTTCGGCTGCGCATGTCGCCGCCGACAACGCCTGACGGCCACCGATGACAGGGTCATCGTCGCTTCAGGTCGACGCGACCGGGCAGCTGGCGGCCTCCATCCCCGGCTTCGATCCGACGGCGGTCATCGCCGCCGGCGACCAGCGACTGGCCGATTACCTGGCTATGCCGACCCAGCAGATCCTCGATCAACTGGGGCTGCGGGGGTCACACAATCCGGCCCTCGCCGCATCCACGTCGCCCGCGCCGGCGGCGGCCAACCCAGGCGGAGCGGCCAATCCGATGAATCCCGCCCCACTGATCAGTCCGGTCGTCAATGCCCTCAGCGCGCTGGGAAGCGGCATGAATCCCGCAAGCATGTTGCCCGGGATCTCCAACGCCCTCACCGGCACCGCCGGCCCATTGCAGCAGGCGTTGAGCGCCGTCCAGCAAGGCTGGCAGGGCGCATCGAACGTGGCAGCCGTGGCCAAGACGGGCACCGCGCTGGCGAATGGCGCCGAAGTCGCAACGCAGGCAACCGGCCTGCAGAACACCCTGACTGCCGCAGTGGCCGATGTCGCACAGGCCAGAGCCCGGCTGATCGCGATCATCCAGGAGTACATGGCGACGCTCGCGGCCATTGGGCCCAACATCATCTTCCCGTGGGGATGGGCGGCGGTCGTCGCGGCCGCGTCGCACGCCGTCACGCAGGCGGGTCAGGTCATGGGCGAGACGCAAGGATCCCTGGCCGCCCATGCGGCCGCGACCGCGGCGATCGGAGCCCCGGTCTCGGTGACGGCCGCGCCCGCGCTGGGTACCTCCGCGGCCGGGGCGTTGGGCTCACTGTCCTCGATGGCCGGTGGAACCAACTCGTTGAGCATGCTGTCACCGCTGATGTCTGCCGCCAGCATGGGAATCTCGCCGGCGCTGAGCGCCGCCCAGATGGCCGGGAGCGGCAGCTCTGCGGCTGCGGAGGGCGCCCAATCGGCAGCACTCGCCGGAACCACATCCGCTGATCCCAAGCCTGGGGCCGGCGGTGGCGCGCCCGGAGGCAAGGGCGGCGGCGCGATCGGGGCTCCGGTCTCGTCCGCTGGGGGCGGCGGTGCCGCTTCGGGCGCACTGGTATCGCGTCTCGCGGCACCAATGGCGCCGGCGGCTGCGGAGGCTACGACCACGGCAACCGCTGCCGGCGCGGTCCGCCCCGCGATGGTCGGCGGTTCTCTTGGCGGCGCCGGAATGATGGGCGCTCCCCTCGCGGGCGCCGGCCAAGCGGCCGGCAGCGGCGGATCACACAGCGCGGCATCGTTTTTGCACACCACCGACCAGGGCGGCAAGGTCGTCGGGAACCGAGACACGGTGGCCCCGCCGGTTATTGGTGAACTCGATCCGAACGACGTACCCGACATCGAATTACGAATCTAAGTAAGGAGCACGACATGAATCACGGCGAACTCTCGATTAGGCCAGGCGAGGTCACCGATGCAACCAGCCAGTTGGCCGAACTTGCCGACCGCGTGCGACGGGTGCTGGACAACGAGGCACTCAATCTCACGGTGGAGGCGCCCGGACGTGACGAGGTCTCCCAACGCGTGGCCTCGACGTTGAACCAGGTGCACAAGTCGTTCGGTATGGCGTCCGATCACGGCCAGCAACAGCTCCGCGATCTCTCGACGACCCTGCGGACGCACGCCGGCAATCTCGTCGCCGCCGACGAAGGCCAGGCAGTCTAGCAGCACCTGGTTGCGACGGAACGAACGAAAGGCTGGGCATGGGTTTTACCAATGTTGCGTGGGAGTCACGCAGCACTGCCCAACTGGCCCGTGACCTCACGGCCGGGCCGGGTCCCGCTTCAGTGGGCGGTGCCGGCGCTGCCTGGGTGCGGGTCGCCAACGAGTTCGCCGCCGTGTCAGCCGATTACGACAAGATGGTCGATCGGCTCAAGACCGCCTGGGAAAGCGAGGCCTCCACGGCGGCGGTGCGCAAGCTCGAAGAATTCGGCAAGTGGCTACAGGATATGAGCCTCGCCGCGGCGACCAATGGACAGCGCGCCGAGGAGGCCGCGGTGGCCAATACCGAAGCCGTGTTGGCAATGCCGACGGTCTCAGAGGCATTGGCAGCCAAGGACGCCCAGGACATGATGGCCTCGCTGGCCGCATACAACGGCGCAATTCTCAACGGCAAGTTCGCCGAATTCGATGAGGCGGCCCGGGCCGATCACGCCAACGCCGCGACCGTGATGCGGCAATACGAAGACGCGGTGACCGCCCTCGCCCAGCCGTGGGAGCAGCCGCATCTCGACGCGACGTCCCAGCACGGATCGTCGGCGGCCGAACGAGCGGGCGCGGACGGCGGCGGGGCGGCAGGTGCCGGCGGCAGCGGTGGGATAAGCGCCCCGCCCATGCCGTTGGCGGCCTGGACTGCTCCGGAGGTCAAATCCAGCGGCGGTCCACAGACCATGCAGCGCACCGGCTTTAGCGGAGGCCTCGCGGGCGCCGGCGGCATCGGGGGCATGGGAGCCGGGGGCTACGCACCGATGGCGGCGGGCGCCCGCGGCGACAGCAGGGAGTACGAATCGGCCCGGCCCGCTGGGACATTGGAAGGCGGCGGCGAGCAGTCCGCGGGCCTATCGGATGCGACGCAGTCCTGGCTGCCTACGGCCAGACACGACGATTCCGGGTTCACGGTGTCCAGCGTCAGCTGGGGACCGAACTCGGCGCTCTTCGACGAGCTGGTGACGCCCGAGGTGCCCGAGCCCGAAGGGTTCGCCGACGAGCCAGGGCGAACGCTCGAGCAGGTCTCGGACCGGTGGGTAGCACCACCGGTGATCGGTGACGAGCAGGTCCATCGATGAATGTCGCAGTGAGGGCAGAGTTTTCGCTCAGCGATGATGAATTGCAGGTCGCCGCGGCGCGTAGCGCTGCTGATGATTTCCCGACCGTGCTCTCAGTATGGCCACGCCACGGCACCATCGACGAACTCGACGCCGCATTTGAAGCTGCCACCCAGGCGCTGGTCGCGCGGGGGTTGATCACCGACGGCCTGGTGAGCTCAGATCTCGCCTCGCTGCTGTCGACGCTGTGCCGGCCCGATCGCGAACTGGCCATGCGAGTGGTCACCCCAGACGGCATCTCGCGAGTGTCGATGGCGCGGCGGGGCTCACAGGGTGTGCTCGCACGACGGGTGGGCGACCAGTTCATGCTGCGCGCCACTGAGAATGGCATCGAATTAGACAGGGCGACACAGCAACTCGTGGCCGAGCTGCCGCGCGCGGAAGCCGCACGACTCGATCCGGTGGGCGCACCACTGGACGCGATGACTGAATGCCTCAACGATAGTCACGACCCACTTCACCTGGCCGACCGGGTTCGGGCGTTGGGCGCGGAGCCGCGCTCCGCGATGATGCTGGGCTCGGCGCTGGCGTCGCGCGTAGCGTTCGCCGAAATCGTCTACCACCCGCTGTCCCGTGACGAGGACCGCATTTCGCGGTGTCCCGTCGCGATCGCGGTGTTCTACACCAAACGGGGCCGGATTGTCGCGGCGCCCTCCGCTTCTCCGAGCGGAGAGCTGTGGATCACGCTCAAGGCGGGATCCGAACACGCGATCGCCCAGGCGATCGGCCAGTTGATCGGGCTATCCATCGAAAGATGGGAGGACGCCTAGATCCTCAAGGAACGCAACACAATAACCACAAGTTTCGGATATTCAGAGGTAACCAACAGGAAAGAGAGGCAGACGAATGACAACAACCAGTCTGACCCACGCGGAAGCTCAGGCGAAGATCAAACAAATCGATCAAGCGATGGGCGACGCCTTGGTGCTCAAAAACAAGATGGAGAACATCACCCTCCACATGACCTCCAGCTCATGGCAGGGTAACCAGGCGCGCACGTTCGCCACCAAAATGCAGGGGTATAACGACGATTTCAATGCCATCATCAATCAGTTGTCGAATGTCGCCGAAACCGGCAAGAGCAACATGATGACGCTGGTCAACCACGACTCCCACTAGAAAGGCAGGACAAATGTCTGACATCCTCTACCAATACGACGCGAACTACGCAGCACTCGACGACATCGGGCAGGCCCTCAACAACGTAGAGCATTTGCGTGGGGACATCGCTCAGGTGTTCGGTGCCCTGACCGATGTCTACACCGGTGAGGCCGCGAATGCGCTGCAAGCCGCCCAACTGCGGCTCTCACAGCAGCTGGACGAGCTCGTCTTGGACATGCAGGCTCTCAAGAACGCAGGCGTCCAGCAGCAGATCGACACAGCGGCGTTGGACCACCAGCTGGCCGGAGGCTTCTGAGCAGTGAACGGGTCCGGGCTTGGCGGGCCGGCAACCCCGGACCCAATTGCTTGAGCTCGTCACGTCGAAAGGAACACCATGACTACCCCGACGAACCCCGACCCGTCGGCCGGTGATCTGAGCACCCTGATGCAACAGCTCGGCCAGTCCGGCGATGTATCTGACATGCGGCTCTCGGAGAGCGCACGCCAGGCCTACACGGGAGCCCTCACCGATTACCAGAACACGTTGAGCGCTCTGCGCGATAAGGCCGCTGGGCTGGTGGATTACGGCGCCGTTGGAGACCCTACAAAGCTCTGGTCGGCAAATGAAACTCGGGGCAACCAGATAGATAACGCCGCGATCTTAGCCGCGGGGCTGGACGACCTCATTAAACTCGTAGCAAATACCGTGGACGCGTGGAACGCCGGGTTCAACCGAATGATCGCCGAAGACAAGGCCAGTTGAGCGGGTAGAAAGCGGGTTAGTTATGTGCGGCGACAGCATCTTCAATCCTTTTGCAAATCCTATGGATAGCCCAAATCCTCGATTTGTTGACTCTCCGAATGTTCATCCGGGTGACGGCCCACTTGCTGATTTCGTTCACAAGCCTGTGCAGTATACGGACCCCGCCGGGCCGGATACCCCACTACTCGATCAGCTGACAAAAGTCACCGACCACAAAATGCCCAAGAGCATTGCGTTTGAGGACTTGGGCGGAATGACGTTTAAGGAAGCCTGCGATATCTTTACGGGCGTAAGTGACAACGTGGCGGGCGGAATACCCGCTGGCTACAATGATGTGGCGAAAGGCCTGACCTTAGCCATTGAAGGCAGCGACGGCTTACGCTACAGCCTGGAAAAGCTGGACAATGGATCGGACTCATGGAAAGGACAATTTCACGACCAGGCAATGGCTTACATTCGCCAGCTATACGCGATATCCGCCGCGATCGCCACGACCGCGACCAACCTAGGCACGCTCGCTGGCGCGTTCTCCAAAACCATGGCCGTCACGAAGAACGATATATTATCGAACGAGGCAGGATATCACGCAAACCTCCAAGCCGCCCCTGAACAAGCTAACAACATCAACCAGGCCTATGACAGTTTCGCACAAAAGGTCCTGACGACGGTTTATAAGCCGAAGATAAATGATATCGCCAGTAACAACCCTGACTTCAATTTCGGGTCGCTGTCCGCGGCTAACGTCCCAACTAACATTCCGACTAATGTCCCCACTAACGTTCCGACTAATGTCCCGGCAGGATTAAGCAGCGCGGCCAGCGGCCCGGGACGTGGCCTCGGGGGGGCAGTTAACGTACCCAGCGCACCGGCGATGTCGAATCTGGCAAATCAGGCGAGCGCGCCGGTCACCCCACAAACCGCGACCGCATCACAAGTCCCGGCGGATCTTTCCGGCGCGGCGGCTTCGCCGAACTCGGCCCTCTCGGGACTGAATGGCCTTGACGCACTGGCCAACCCGCTGCAGTCCCTCGCCTCACCGCTGCAGTCCGCGCTCGGCCAGGCCATGGGCGCGGCCCAGCGGGGCAACATGGGCGCGCTCGGCGGGATGCCCAAACTGCCCGAGGGCAAACTGGGCTTGGGACCCGGGGGCCTCAAGGGTGGCGCGGGCGCAGGGGGCGGCGGCGCCGGACTGCGTGGCGCGTTGGCCGGCAAACCCGCCGGCGCCCCGGCCATCGCGGCCGGCTCCGCGTCCAGCCGTGTCGCACCTGCGGGCTTCCGGTCGGGTCTCGGTGGGGCGACCGGCGCGGGCGCTATGGGCGCTCCCGGCGCTGGCGCACCCGCGGCCGGTCACCAGGGACCTGGCGCCGGTGGCGTGCACCAGCCCAGTAAAGCGTTGCGGCGCAAGAAGAATGGCGAGGAACTCGTCGGCGACGCTCAGGCGGTGGTGGCCGTGCTCGGCGAGCCCGCGCGAACAGAAGCCGCCAAACCCCCTGACGCCACCTGACCGTGGCCTTCCTCGAGTCCGTGGGTCTGCTGTTGCCCGCGTCGAGGCCCACCAGCCCGCAGGAGGTGGCGTCCGCGCCGGCCTGGCGGGGGGTTCGCGAATTGCCCAACGGGTCCCCCGCGGACATGGCGATACAGGTCGGGAGGGCCGCGCTCGCGGCCGCCGCCTCGGAGCCGTCCGACATCGAGTGGGTAATCCACTGTGGCTCCGGCTATCAGGGCGGCGCGGGTTGGCCGGTGCATCATCACATCCAAGACGGCATCGTCGGACGGCACGGCACGGCGTTCGAGCTGCGCCAGTACTGCGCGGGCGGGCTCACCTCGTGGGTGATCGCCGACCAACTGGCATCCTCCGGCAGCACCGTGATGTGCACCGGCGCCGACAATTGGTCCTGGGACGATCGCTTCGCGATCTCCAGATCTCTTGGCGGCCCGCCACTTTCCGATGTCGCGCACGCCACGGTCATTTCGCCGCGCGCCGGGTTCGCGAAGCTCTTGAGCACCGCCACCGCGAGCTGCCCCGAACAGTCCGGCCCGTGGCGGACTCGCCAAGCCCATTGGGAGCACGCCGGCCGGAGCGACTTCCAGGCGGCCTTTTCCCGCGCCGTCAGTAATCGAACGCCAGACGCCAACCATGATTCGTTTCGGATGATGGTCGACGCGGTGACGGCCGCGCTGACCGAAGCCCACCTCAGTCCCCAATATGTGACCCATTTCGTCCCGCACAGCTCCTCGCGCAGCGGCGAGCCGTTCCGGTCGGTTGCGAAGGCCATCGGCTTGCCCTGGGCGGAATCGCTGCACCAGAGCAGTCTCGGCGGTGGCGACCTCCATGTGAGCACCGAGGTAGCCGGACTGCTCGAGCTCGCGAACTCCGGTGAATTACAAACGGATTCAATCGTTGTCATGCTGGGAACCACCTATTCACTCGCCGCTACCGCGGTGGTAGTGCGCATCATCCGGCCGCCCGCCGTGTCCGTCGACGGCGTTATCCAGATCGCCGCATGAGCACCACAGATCTTCGGGAAGTCGGCAGCATCGACCTGCTCGACCTCGACATCATCAGCAGGTTCTACGGCCGAGAGTTCCTGCCCCATCCGTTTATGTTCACGCAGCCGTCCAGGTTCTCGTGGGATCACGAATATGTTGAGTACGCAAAATCCGTGCCGGATCGCTTCAACAATGGCGATCTGCGCCTCTTCCAGGAGTGTGCAGGGTCGTATGCCTACGCCGACATCCGGGTGGAGTGCCACGTCCAAGCCATTCCCGCCGACGCGCCGAGCATCCGGGTGGTCGGCTTCCGGTTCGATCAAATGGGCTTTCTGGCCAAGCAAAGATCCGACGAAGATGTTGTCGACGTCTACGAACTGTCTCCCTACCTGCTGGGGCCGGCGGTCGCCGAGTCGGCCGGTTTGGACAAGCCGGGCCGCCGAACCGCGATCGTCATTCCCGAGTATGTGCGTTCCTCCGGCAGTACGAGTGCCTCAGAAGACCTCACCATTCACCAAACGATAGAGAGCGAACCGACTGCCACCAAGGTGCCCCGCGCCGACGTGACGGCTTTCGCTACCGTGCAATCCCACTGGCGTCCAACGAGGCAATGGGGGCTCGATCGTGGCAAACACTTCGCCGTGTGGGTTCGAATCAAGGATGATGGCGACTACCTCTACAAGCCTGATTTCAGCGAAGCCAACCCCGTGACCGCATCGGTGCTGGCGGAACGAATCGACCGGCTGATATCCGAAGACATCAAGGCACTACGGCAGTTTCGCGGCGGCTAACAGGGTATTGCGGCGCACGGTTGCCCGTGCGATGATACACTATGTATCACCACAGCCATTGGCCCGATGAAAGATCGTTGCAGCATGGGTCTGATTGCAGGCAGGCGCGTCGATGCCGATTCGGCCAGGGGCCGGTCGGCCGATGAATGCGGGTGCAGCCGTGCCCAAAATTGATACTTCCGCTCTGATATCAGGTTTTTGCGAGGACCGCGCGGTTAATCCTGCAACTCAGCGCGCCGAGGACGCCACTATTGCATGGTTGTGGCGGATCGGCTTTCTTACCACGCCGCGACAGGAGGCGCATCTGCGCTCTTTCGAGTTCGGCCTTTATCACGGCATAGCCACGCCGGACGTGGAACACGAGCGGCTGGTTCTCGGATTGATGTGGTTCTGTTGGGGTTCGCTGGCCGACGATCAGTACGACAACTATGACTGGGGTGAGCGCGGACAGCGTTTGGGCGGCGTTATCCGTGCGATGCAGGCGATCATCGACGGCTGGTGTTCGCCCCGCGTCGAGTTGTCCAATCCGGTGATCGCCGGTTTCGCCGATTTCTGGCCTCAGCTGACCGCGGGACTGTCCGAACGTGGTCGACGGCGGATCACCAAACACTTCATGGATTACATGCATGGGGTGGCTTTCCAGAATACCTACCATGCGGCCGAGCGGGTCCCCGATATGGCGACATTCTTGACGATGCGCCGCCACACCATCGCGATGATTTTCCAAGCCGACGTTCTCGCGGTCGTCAGTTCACTGCAGATCCCGGAGGTGTTGTGGGACAGCTATTTATTCCGCGAGCTCGTTTCGTGTTTCGCCGATATTACCGCCTGGCACAACGATGTCTACGGACTGGAGAAAGACATCGCCGACGGCCAGACCTGCAATGTGGTACGCGTGGTCGCGGCCAGCGAGAGCTGCAGTCTGGACCAGGCAGTAGACCGCGTGCTGCACCGGGCCCGCCAACGCCAGCGGCTCCTAGTCGAGTTGCAGACCCAGCTGCCCGAACTCGCTCGTCTACTCGAACTGCCGCCGGCAGCGGCAGATCAAGCCGGCCAACTGGCGTGGGCGCTGCGCCGCTACGCCTACGCAAATCTGGTGTGGATCGATAAAACTCATCGCTACGATTTGGATCGTCCACGAATCCGCGGCACCTTCAATGACGTCATCACCTCATCGGCGTATGCAGAGCATTGATGGACGAGCTCAGTTCGATTCCCATTGCTCCGGGCCGGCTGCCGCTGCTGGGTCATGTTGTAGCTTTGGCGCGCAATCCTTTTCAATTTCTCGGATCGTTGCAGACGGTTGGCGATATCGTCCGCGTCGACCTGGGCAATTGGCCCGTGTACATGCTGACGACTCCACAGTTGGTACGCGAGGCATTGGTCACGCGCTCTGGCATCCTGGCGAGAGGCCGCATCTACGACCGCGCGCGGGTGCTGTTCGGCAGCGGCCTGGCGACGTCCGAAGGCTCATTTCACCGGCAACAACGGCGGCTTGTTCAACCGGCGTTTCACCACCAGCGCATAGCGCGCTATGCCGAGGCAATGCGCCGCCATACCGATGAACTCATCGCTTCGTGGGAATCAGGCCAACAGATTGCAGTTGATCGGGCGATGCACGAGCTGACCCTTCGGATCGTGGCAGACGCATTGTTCTCGGTCGATGTCAACTCGACCAATATCGCAGAGGTGCAGCATCATGTGCCGACCATCATGGGAGGCATCGCCGCCCGGATGCTCACTCCGCGATGCCTGGACCGCTGGCCGATCCCATCGAACGTGCGATTCGATGCGGCCTCGGCACGGTTGCGCCAGCTTGTCATGGAGTTGATAGCTCTTCGTCGCCAGTCGAATCTCGAACGCGAAGACCTTCTTTCGATGCTGCTGGCGGCCCGCGACACCGTCAGCGGCAAAAAGCTGACTGACAAGCAGGTGTGCGACGAAGTTATTTCGCTGCTGATCGCCGGTACCGAAACCCCCGCCAACACACTGGCCTGGACATTCCACGAGTTAGCAGGTCATCCCGAAGTCGAACTGCGACTGCATGCCGAGGTCGACGCGCTCGGCAAGGACTCGCCGATCAATACCGACACGATCGGCAAGCTGGAGTACACCGGCCGAGTCCTCAACGAGGTACTGCGGCTTCATCCGGTTCTGATGTTCACTCGGCGCGCGACGGTGAAAACCCAGATCGGTGGCCGGCATATCCCGGCGGGTACCGAAATCGCTTACAGCCCATATGCGCTTCACCGCGACCCCGGCGTGTACCGGGAACCGGCCCGATTCGACCCGGACCGTTGGCTGCCCGGAAACGCCGTAAGTTTGACTCCGCGAATGTTTAATCCGTTCGGAGCCGGCCAGCACAAATGCATCGGTGACTCCTTTGCCTGGACTGAAATGAACATCGTGGTAGCCACCGTCGCCCGCCGCTGGCGACTACGCCCGGTCGAAGGACATTCCGTCAGACAGGTCATTGCAGAGGTGCCCCGCCCGAACGCGCTGCCAATGATTTCGCTCGCGAGAACGGGACTCGTTTGACCCCGAATTCAGGAGTCGTTGGGGCTGCTGGTCGATAGTGCCGAAGTGGGCGAACTTGTCGATGATGACCAGGAGTACGGACGAGCTCGTCAGTGTCGTCCGTGGTGATGGTCGGCTGGCGTGATCGCCGGCGATCGATCACCAGCGCCGTAAATTGTTCCGGGCTGCTGTCGGCGACCTGGATGGAACGACGCAATCTGCACCTGCCGCGGTTTACGACCGGCCGATGCGCTACCAGGTGCGCAGACGGTGTTAAGTGTTGTTGGGCTGGTTTGAAAGGCTTTGGTGAGCGCTAGTGCTCCCAGCCGTCCGGCGGCGGGCCGAACTGAAACCATACGCGGTCCTTCGGAAAAGCGATTCCGTATTCAGCGAACTTGGGTAGGCCGTACAACGCCAAAGAGATAGGCGTGGGGCAGTAATGACCACTGGCGTTTCGAATGGTGATCCCTTGGTAGCCCTCTGCGGTCTTCCAAATCCGGGCCTTGCCAGCCGTCTTTACGTAATCTGCTTCTGCAGGAACGTCTTCGGTCAACATGCCATGAGCGCTATTCCACAAGCCCTTGCCCGGCACGAAAACCTTATCCGGCAAGACCACCAAGCGGTCATCCAAGGTGACAGCAAAATGGACCTCTTCTAACCCATCATTAATGTAAGTGTCGAATTCAGGTGTCCCGGGTTCGGCGGGGGCAACCCCAGCGGCGCGCATATCCGCAAGCTCGTCGGCCTTCGAATCGTACAGCCGATTAGGGAATGGCCCCTCCTCGGGAACACTGTCGTTGTCGAAAGAACTTGGTGCTTGGTGTGTTTCGGATCGAGAGTCGGTGGGGCCGAAGTCGTGGGGCGCAGCAGTTCCAACCGCGGGCGGTAAGCCGGACTCCACATCGGGGCGTGCGGCGTTGCCGACGATCACCTCTAGCACATACCGTGCCAGCCCGGGTGCCACCGAGTCATACTCGCGGCGCAGGCTCGGGGTCGTCGCCACCCTGGCCGCCTCGTAACACTGCACCCTGTAATCGAAGTCATCGGAGAGCCGCGACGAGAGGGTAAAGTGCCGCACGGCAAGCGCGTTGGCGTCATCCGAGCCCGCCCCTACCCCCCGTTGCATCGCCGAGGCGAAATCCGCGTGCAAGACCCTCCGTTCCTCGGCAAGCCCCGACCGGTCCATCTCGGGCAGCACCGCCACCAGCTCGTCCATCTCCGTCAAGACACGGATGCAGCGGGCGTGGTCGTCGGAAGGGACGATGGGATTGCCGTGTCTATCAACATAACCCGCCAAGAGCTCCTGCACAGGTAGGTACATCGCAGGCAGCTGTTCTCCCGAAAATGCGTGTTGCGACCACCGGACAAAGTGGTCCATATCGGCGAAAGGGTCGTCTGGGCCATCGAAGAGGTGCGGCGACGCCACCTTGATTCCCTGGAAGACCTCGTAACAGGTGTGATGCTCGTCCGGTACTATCCAGCCGACCAAGGCACGGGCGAACTCGTGTTCGGTGACACCCTCGGGCCGGATCCAGAGAAACATCGAGTGAAGCCGTGCGGCCGAAGACGAGATGCCCGCAATCACGGGGAATCCCCTCTCGGTCGAGACGGCCTGGTACCACGGTGCGTCGGGATCCATGCGGAACATCGCGCGGCCCGAAACCCATGCCAGCACATCGGGATCGTCGTCGCAGGGCGACGTCCGGGGCTGTGCGCTCCGCTGGGCAGCGATCTCGAGCGGGTGCAGCGCGATCCCACGGCCAGCGAACTCCCGCATAGTCCACCGGTAGTCCTCTCGTTCTGCCAGCAACCGCGCCCACCGCCCCTCGTGGCTCGCATGATATTCGGCAAGTGCGTCCTCGGTGTCCGGCGAGTGGGAGCTCAGCGCGGGCAACGTATAGATCTCATGCCCCTTGTCGACCATCTCCTTCACCGCGCCCAATCGGGGAAGGTCCAACCCCGCCGACTCGGCGATCCCTTCCCAGCCCGGCCGCTTCAGCAGCTCAAGGATGGTCTTCTTGAACGTCATCGAATCGAGGCTGTCGCTGTAGGCGTTGCACAGCGCGGTCATCACCATCCGTAGGTTGCCCACGCGGAGCAGCTCTGGCAGCGTCACCACGCCCCGTCCGACCTGCCCGGGATTGGTCGAGACGTCATTGAAGAAGATCCGCTCCGTACGCTCCGGCGGCGTCCCCGGGTACAACTCGGTGTGCAGGACCCGCATCACCTCGAACAGCCGCTCGACCGTGCGCCGCGCGGCGACATTCGCACCCGGATCGTGAAACAGCCGATCACCCAGCTCCCGGTCGAAGAGGATCGCGTCACACCGCGACAACCCGCGCGCTTTGTCGTCGGCTCCGCCTAAACCATCGAAAAGTTGGGCCGCGGTGGCCGATTGGGGTTCTGAATCTGGTTCTACCAGCCCGTTCTGTAAGGCGATCGTCACCAGCTGGGCACGGGTCTCTGCACCCAGTTTCTCTAGCAAACGCCCGACGAGGTTGTCCACGGTGCGGTCGGTCCTGCCCAAGTGTGTTGTGATCTCTAAGTGGGTGAGCCCTGCACACAGCAGCCTCAGCACCGCGTGCTCGTGGGCGGTCAGGCGCTCCAACAAGGCTTGTGGCTCTTCGAGATGCGCCGAATCAGCCGAACCCCCAGGCGCCGCGGCTTCGTCGCTTGAATCAATCACAGTATTGAACGGGCTCAACCAGCCCGGGCGCTTCAACCTGACCTGCTTGGTGTAACGGACTTCGTAGGGTTCGGCGAATCCTATGCCACCAGCGACCTGATCCCACCAATGGGGACATTGCCAGAGGAATTTTCTCACATTGCTCTGACGAACCACCATTGGTTTGAGTCCGGGCCACGCCCCGTTATTTGCATGCAGCACTTCATATTCGAATGCATATTCGGAGGTATTGGCGCGCAGCCAAGTTCCAGATTCTTCGTCATACCAGGCCGCGTCGGGACGCAAGATCACTCCATAATCAAAATTGATGGCGCCGTCTTTTCCGGCGAACGCATCGTTTGACATGTTTATCTGACCAGTGGCGGCATCGGCATAGAACCGCGAGTAATCCGGAAGCTCCCTCTGGCCGACCGGGATCCCCGACCAGCGGTGGCCCTTCGGATGGATCATGACCTTACCGTCGTCGTCGTAGGTCAATACCTGAGCTGAACTAAACAATTTCAAGAACGGCACTGCCACCACCCCCCGCAGATCAGGACGCTCAGGCAGCGCTTGGTCGACAAGATTGAGGTCCAGCCGGCCGAGATCTTCGTGCAAACGAATTTCCTGGAGAACGCTTTCGCGATCGGCTACCGTCGCCAATATCTTATTGAACTCGTCCGTGCGCGTGATCAATGTAAAGAACATATTCATACCGCCGTCAAACCTCGCCATCCGCCTTATCCTGATCATCTCCCTCTTGACGGGTTTAGGAATGGCCGACCAGAACCGCCGAGCCTGCTCTCGTGCTACCTCCAGACTGCGCTTGGCTTTCGCGAGCTCCTCAACCAGAATCCGCCGCTCGTGTTCTGTACCGTCCTGCTGCGCGATCTCACCGAGTTGACCAGAAATTTCGCGCACTGCCAGCAAAAGGCCTCGAACCACCGCGCTCTTCTCCTCGGCGAACATAAAGAAGCCTTCGGTCGAGCCAACCAGACGCTGCGCGCTCGGATCGGTAAAGTACAGCGCCTTAGTTAAGAATTCGTAATTGAACTCTCCAAATTCCCGGCAGACCAGGCCGATGCATCCCCTGCTTGTCATCACCGTTTCCGCGTCGGTCTCCTCGTGACCGGTCTTCCTCTGCATAGCGCGGCGGTATCTGTCCACTGAATGTTCGCGTCGATATACCCATCTGCCGTGGTGATCGCGCTCATGCTTCGGATCTAGTGGCTCGAATAGCCTCATCTCGGACGGAGAGGGAACATGATCGACGACGATGAACCGGCTTGGCACCTGCTCCGACCTGTAGTCATCGTCGGCGGCGGGCCTCTGTGGCGCGGGCTCCCGAATGTCCTTGTGGGGCATGACATCCGCCGAATCGCTTGCAACCGACTGATCCTGCTCAGCGGCGGGGCCGGGAGGCGGGCTTCGGGATCGCTCGACTGTGATCTCGGCCTCCAACGGGGTCGCCTCGTCGGGAGAGATGCGCAATTCCACGCTCGGCTCCGCGGCCGTGATCTTGGACCCTGCGTCAGGTTCACGCTCGCCGAGCAGGTGAAGCTGGCAGGCGCGCGCCACGAGCTGGGCGTGGTCGTGTGCGTGGACCTTCGTTGACATGATGCCGCCGATCCAGCGTTGAACGACGGCAACGGGCACATTGAACTGCGCGGCGATGTCTTGGACCTTGTGTCCGTCGGCCAGCCGCGTCAATACCTCGTGCTCGCGGTCCGTCAGCTGCACCGTGCTGGTCGGCGCTTCTTCCACCGGATCGACCAAGCCGTAGTCGAAGGCCTTCTTGACCAGGTGGGCGCGAGTGGTTGCGTGCAGCTTCCTTTCGGCGCCGTCTAGGAAGGTTTCCACACTTGCCGGGGCGAGATTTGCCCGGCCAGCGATCTGCTCGTTTGTGAGGCCCTCCGCCAGCAGCCTCGTCACCTGCACTTCGCGCCGCGTCAGATGTTCAAGGACTTCGTCGAGGGTGCCAGGTGGGCCGGCCGGCGAATCCTGGGCGCCAAGTGGCTGCCGCACCACGTGTACCAGCCCGCAGTGATAGGCGATCCTCACCAGCTGGATACGATCGCGCGCCTCCAGCTTTGCCAGAATGCGCTCGATATACACGTCCACGGCATCGTCACTCACACCCAACGCCGCGGCGATCACGTTGGCGGTGTGCGCTTTGGCCAGCAGCGTCAGCACTTTGCGCTCAGGTTGGATCAGGCTGGCCAGGCGCTTCCGCAGGACTTCTGGCTCGTCAGCCGGCGACCCCGGACCTAGTAGGCCGTGGCGAAAAAGCATCGCCACCGCTTGGACACGATTCGTTGCTCCCAGCTTCGTCACGATGCGCTGGATGTGCGTCCTTACAGAGCTTTCACTGATGTGCAACTCTGCGGCGATCTGTTGATCAGTGAGTCCCTTGGTTGCCAGCAGGGTCAACACTTCGCGCTGACGGCGGGTGAGGCCGGCCAGGCACTTCTGCAGGGCTTCTGCGGACGTGCCGCTCGGTGACAGGAGACCGGCGAGCATCGCCATCGCCTCGGCGCGATTCGCTGCGCCCAGCGTCGTCAAGACGTGCTTGACGTGGCTTCTGACGGTGTTGGCGCTGATGTGCAGCAGTGCGGCCATCTCTCGAGTGCTGCGCCCCTTGTACAGCAGCGACATCACCTCGTACTCGCGGCCGCTGAGGCTCGCGAGGCGCTCTTGCAGGCCTTCCGGCGCGTTAGCCGGAGAGCCCGGATGTTGTCCGCGGTCTCGGAAGACCATCGCGACGGCCTCGTTGCGGTCGCGTGCACCTAATTTCGCCAGGGCCTGCTTGACGTACGTTTTCACGGTCTCCAGACCGATGCGCAACTGCGCGGCAATCTCGGGGTTGGTGAGCCCCTCCGCCGCCAGCATCAACACCTCACGCTCGCGGGGGCTCAGGCTGGCCAGGCGTTGCGATTCCGGCCCGTCGCCAGCCGTCGGCCGGGCCGGCGCTCGCTTGAGCTTCCCGTCCTTAACGGGCCCGCTGGTTTCGGCGGGTGTCGGGCCGGCGCCGTCCGTCGCGGCACCGGCACCATCGTCGCCATCGTCGGGTTCACCCGTGTGCGCCTCAGTATCGATGCCGCCCGAATCGCCACCGGCGGCAGGCGGCTGGGGGTTCTCGCTTGTAGGCGGGCCTGATCCTCCCGGTGGTGGGCCGAGGGGCTGGCGAGGGTCCTGCGGGCTTGCACCCCCGGGGTTGTCTGGAGGGCCCAGATGGCGTTCGGCGTTGGCGACGATCACATCACACACGTAGCTTGCCAACCCCGGTGCGAGCCACTCATAGGGGTCACGAAGCTCCCCATCCGTGACCAGCCGTCGCGCAAAGTGACGATGCAACCGGTAGTCATAGTCAGGTAAAAGCTCTTGCTCTATTGCCAAGTGTCGGTCGGCCAGCCTATTCGCCTCCTCCGAGCCCGGCTCCAGGGGCGGCTTCCGATTCATCGCCGCTTCGAAATCGCGGTTCAGGGCCTCGCTGTCGCCCGCGAGCCGCAACCGGACCGGCTCGGGCAACGCCGCGAAGGCGTTGTCCATCAGTTGCCTGGCCTGCAGCCACCGCACGTCGTAGCCGTCGAGGCGGCGTACCGGCTTGCCGTCGCGCCGGAGGTAACCAACCGTGGTGGACGCCACCTGGTCCTCGCCCCACCACGCTGGCGGTTCCCCTGGGAAAAGCTTCTCGAATCGAGGGTCGTAAAAGAAGACCTCGTCGCGGATGTTGACCGCCAGAAAGACGCGGTTGCGACCGGACAAGGTCTGCGAAAATACGACGGCCGACGAGCCCGGCTTCAGGTAACGCAGCGTCGCACCCACCTCGCGGTAAGGCGCATCCACCTTGTCATGAGACATGACGGTCCAGCCGGTTCCGGCGCCTCGAAACAGTTTGCGGTGGAGCAAACCTTCGTGTCCCGGGTCGATGTGGATCCCAAGATCGTGTATCTCGTTCAACGCCTTGGCGATTCGGTGCACGTCATCGCCCGGTCGCCAGCTCTCGGCGGCGCCCTCAGACGGTCGGTGGGTCTGGAAGTACTCCGCGACGGGGTGAGCGTCATCATCGGGCCCGGAGTCAGCAGAGGCCTTGCCGCCATCAGGCTGACTTGTGTCGTCCTCACTATCGGTGGGAGCGCTGTCGGTTCCCGCGGTGGGTCCCTCACCGGAAGCGGATCCACCCGCCGGGCCCTCCGCAACAACATCGCCACCGCCCAAATGGCGTTCAGCGTTGGCGACGATCACATCGCGCACATAGCGCGCCAACCCTGGTGCGATCCACTCATAGCGGGCACGAAGCCCCGCATCCGTCACCAACCGCCGCCCGAAGTAACGATGCAGCCCGTAGTCATAGTTAGCCAACAGCCGCCGCCCGATGGCCAAGTGCTGCTCGGCAAGCTCGTTGGCCTCAGCCGAGCCCGGCTCCACACCCAGATCCATCGCCGAAGCGAAACGCCTGTTCAAGTCGTCCTCTTCGGCCGCCAACCGCAACCCATCCGCCTCGGGCAGAGCCTTCACCGCATTTGCCATCTGGCGCCTGGCGGCATGCCAACGTCGCACGTCGAACTCACCGAAGGGCCGCCAGGGCTTGCCGTGGGCATCGAGGTAACCGACGAGCGAGCGCACCCCCGCGTCCTCGCCCCACGGCGGTCGCTTGAAGTGAAGGGCACCCGATCGTGGGTCATAGAAGTAGACGTGATCGTCGATGTTGACCGCCAGAAGGACGCGGAAGGTGCCGTCTCCCCAGCGCGATATGACGATGGCCAATGAGTCCCGGCCCAGGTAATCCAGCGTCTCCTCCACCTCGGCGTAGGACGCTAACTCGGGGTCGGTTCCTGCGGCTTTCAACAGCCTCATGGTCAAACGTTCGGGTCCAGGGGCGATCTGCATCCCAAGACCGTGTATCTCGTACAACACCTTGGCGATGTGGTGCACGTCATCGTCTGGTCGCCAGTTCTCGACAGCGCGCTCAGACGGTCGGTGAGTCCGGAAGTACGCCGCCACGGAGTGAGCGTCATCATCGGGACCGGAGTCAGCAGAGGCCTCGCCGCGCTGTGCCGCGATCGCGCCGTGCGGGCCGTCGGCGGGTTCGCCGGCGCCCGCATCGCGAGCATCGCCGCTGCCCAAGTGGCGTCCGGCGTTTGCGACGATGACATCACGCATGTAACGCGCCAACCCCTGCGCCCTGCGCTCGTAGCCGTCGCGAAGCCCGGTATCCGTCACAAACCGTCGCCCAAAGTGACGATGCAGCTCGTAGTTATAGTCGGGGTAAAGCCCCCGCGCGAGCTCGAAGTGCCGCTTGGCCAGGTCATTGGCCTCAGCCGAGCCGGCCTGGACATCTCGAGCCATCGCCGACGCGAAATCCCTTTCCAGGGCGTCTTGTAATCTGGCCGCCTCGGGCTGCCTCGCCAATGCGTCGTCCATTAGCTTCCGCACGGTCAACCAGTCCCGGTTGTACTCGTCGGCGTGGCACGCCGGCGTGCCGTCGGGCTCAAGGTATCCGACCGAGGGTTTGCCCAAGCTTGGGTCCTCACCCCACGCCGGTGGCTGGTCGGAAAGCTTCCCCGATGCTGGATCGTAGTAACGGATCTGGTCGCGAATGTTGACCGCCAGCAACAGTCGCAAGTCCAGGTTCCCCATGTCGTCCTTCGACAGGCACAGCATGATGGCCGACGAGCCCGGCCTCAGGTAACGCAACGTCTTTTCCACCTCGGCAGGGCTTGCTAAGTCCTGGTTGGTTCCGGCGGCTTCAAACAGCTCGTAGTACATCGCACCCGGGCTTTTCGATTTGGATGCAACCTCGATTTTGCGTCCATAGATGTCGCTCACCAGCTTGGCGACCCGTGCGACGCGCAGCGCGTCACGGTCTGGTCGCCCGTTCTCGATCGCCTCCCCGGACAGTCGGTGGGTCTTGAAGTAGTCCTCCACCGGGTGTGAACGGGCATCGCGTTCGGAGTCGTCCTCGTCGTTCTCTGGGGAGACCTCGCGATCCGGGGTGTTTGCGACCGATCGACCCGCTGGCTCCTCGGCAAGAAGATCGCCGCGCAAATGGCGTTCAGCATTTTCGACGATCACATCGCGCACATAGCGCGCCAATCCTGGCGCCCTCCACTCATAGGGGGCACGAAGCCCCGCCTCCGTTACCAACCGCCGGCCAAGGTCAAGATGCGACCCGTAGCGGTAGTCGGGGAGAAGCTGCTGCCAGATCGCGAAGTGGCGCTCGGCAAGCTCATTGGCCTCAACCGAGCCCGGCTCCACACGACGCGGAACCCTATCCATCGCCGAGACGAAATCCTCATCCACGGCCTTCATCTGCTCCAGCAGCTGCGACCTGGCCGCATCGGACAGCGCCCTCAATGCCTTGTATATCTGGGCGCAGGTGCCACCGTCGCCATCCCAGGGTCGGTAGTGCTCGTCATACGGCAACGCCGGCTCGCCGTCCGCCTCGAGGTAACCGACCACAGGGTCGCCTATCGCGTCATCCCAGTGCGGCGGCCAGGGGAGAAGGCGACCCGATCGAGGGTCGAAGTAGTAGACCTCATCTTCGATGTTCACCGCCAGGACGCCGCGGAAGTCCAAACGCCCGCTGTCGTCGAGGAAGGGCGAAGCCACCATGGCCGACGAGCCCCGCCCCAGGTAGCGCAATGTCTCACTCACCCCGTCCGGCGTCGCAACCTGAGGGCTGGTCCGGGCGGCATGTAACGCCGAAACGTACGGGGCGCGAGGATCGATGTGGATCCCAAGGTCATGTATCCCGCTCAACACCTCAACGATGCGGTACATGTCATTGCCCGGTTGGAGATTCTCAACGGCGTCCGCAGACGGTCCGTGTGTCCGGAAGTAGTCCTCCACGGGGCGGGGTTTGGCGTTTTCGACGATCACATCGCGCACATAGCGCGCCAACCCCTGCGCTTTCCTCTCAAAGGGGTCACGAAGCCCCGCGTCGGTCACCAACCGCCGTCCCACGTGACGATGCAGCATGTAGTCAAAGTTGTAGACGAGCCGCCGCCTGAGTTGAAAGTCTCGATCAGCCAACTTATTGGCCTCAGCCGAGCCTGGCTTTACACCCCGGTCCATCGCCGAAGCGAAATCCTCGTTCAGGGCCTCGATCTGGTTCACCCAGCGTGACCGCTCCCGCTCGGACAGCGCCGCGAAGGCGTCGTCCATCCGCTCGCTGACATCGACCCAACGTGGATCGATCTCGTCGAGCGGGCGCGCCGGCTCACCGTCCGCCTCCAGGTAACCGACAAAAGCGCGCCCCCCTTGGTGTTCACCCCACGGCGGCGGCGAATCGGAAGGCAGCCCCGACCGCGGGTCGTAGAAGTAGACATGATTGCCGATGTTGACCGCCAGAAAGACGCGGATATTCGACGTGGAGGTCCCCGACACCACGATGGCCGACGAGCCCCGCCCCAGACACCTCAACGTCGCTTCGGCCTCGGCGCGGGACCTCAATTCCACCTCGGTTGCGGCCTTGTCAAACACCGTCAGCGGGGGTGCACCAGGTTCGACGTGAATCCTGGGCCCAAATATCTCTGTTAGCACCTCGGCGACATGATGCGCGTCATCACCCGGGTGTCGGTTCTCGACGTCGTCGTCTGACGGTGAGTGCAACCGCCTCAGGAAGTAGTCCTCCAGGGGGCGGGGGCGGTCATCCGGCTGGGGGCTGTCGATACCCTCGCCGTCCTCACCCAGACCTTGGCCGCCCTGACCCTGGACTTGGCCGAATTCGTGGTCGACCGAGGCCAAGCGGGAATCTAGCGGCTGTGATGGCTCGTGGGCGCCGGCAGTATCAGCCTCGGCACTTGGCAAGTACTTGACGAAGTTCTCCGCCGGTATCTCGTTAAGCAGTTGGCGTCCAACGTTTCTCGCGCCCTCTCCCCCGAGCGCTCTGAGGCGACTGGGCTCGGGTAGCTCCCCCGCCTCACGGTCCGATCTCAGCTTCCGCGCAAACCGATCGAGGACTCTGCGGGCTTTTTTGCCGGACCGATGTTGCAAGCGTTCAACGGATTGCTCGATGGCATCGAACACCTTTTCGCGGCTTCGCTCGGGATTCCACCCAAGGCTCGATCCTTCGACGTCCTCCAGAACCGGCGCCACAACGCGATCAACGCCGGAGTAGATGTAGTAACCGTCTTCTTGCAAAGACCAGGCCTGCACGAACTCCCGGGCCCCCGGCTCGGCGTCGTCAATATCGAACCCGGTGTGATAAGCGATGAGCTCGCGATCATCGCCGTCACCGACGTAACCGAATCTGCGAGAGATGGATCCGATGGGTTCGCCGCCGCTATTGAAGATGTCGCCATTGAGCACAACTTCACCCGGCCGTGCCAGCTCCTCGACATTCCACATCTGGACGCGGTAGCGCAGCTCCGTTCCGTCGGACGGATCCTTGTAGACGAAGTACACACCGGACAGATCCTCCGCAAGCTGCTCGGCGCGCCGCGGGTCACGACTATCCAGCACCGCGCGCAGCTTGTCGGCAAGGCTGGGATCGGCTGCGCGGGTAGCCCGATCGGTATCCCGATACCCGCGCCGTCGCTGCAGGGATGCCGGGTTGTGCAGCGCGTCCACCGCCTCGCCGGTGGGCCCAAGGCAGGCCAGCGCACCGTGCGACGGTTCATGACCGACCCATGATGGCGGGACAACCCCGTCCCGGTCTACCCACGGCGGCGGCCACACGAACTGCTCGCCGTCCTCTGATTCCCACGGCGGGGCCCACTCGGATCGCTGGCCGGTCAGCGGGTCCCACAGGTAGACCACACCGCCATCTTTTTCCAAGAACACCACGTGGCTATCGGGTTGTCCTGGCGGGGTATCCAACCAGCGAAGCACCAAGATCGCCGACGAGCCATCATCCATCCGCGCCAGCGCGGCGTACGCCTCGGCCCACGTCACGAGTTCGTAGCTGGAATCGACGGCCGTTAACACCGCACTCGGATACACCTCGCCGTTAGGGCCGACGTCAACGGGACGAACCTGACGCCGCGGATACCGATCCGCCGCCCTGTCGCGCACGGCGACACCGCAATTCTTGGGCGGAATGCGCTGCGCTAACGCCTTTTTCGCGATCTTCGCCATGTCATGACCCTCGGCCTGGTCGATGTAGTCGGCCGCGCCCAGTCGGCGTCGCGTGCGGTCGCCGGCGTGCAGCGACTCCACAGGATCGCCGTTGGGCTTGATGAAGCCGACCGCGGTGAGCGATACGTCATCGCCCCGCTCATTGCCGACCCACGACGGCGGCGTCTCGTCCTGCTCCCCCGTGAGCGGGTCGACCCGGTCGACCCACGGCGGCGGCCACACGTGGCGTTCGCCGGTCAGCGGGTCGACCCACGGCGGCGCCCACAGGGACCTCTCCCCGGTCTTCGGGTCGAAAAGGTAGATCGCCCCGTCATCTTTCTCCAGCAGAACGACATGGCCGGGCTCCCCCGGACCGCTGTCCGCCCACCGGAACGCCCAGATAGCCGACGAGCCGTCAGGCATCTTTTCGAGCGCGAGGTACACCTCGGCACATGTCGCGAATTCGGAAGCGCAATCGGTCGCGACACACAACGCCCTCACATACAGCTCGCCGTCAGGACCGACTTCAACGAGACCAATCTGACGCTGCGGATACCGGTCCGCCACCCTGTCGCGCACGGCGACAACGCAATTCTTGCGCGATGATGTAACCCGCTGCGCCAACGCCTCATTCGCCACCGTCGCCGCGCCATCGCCTCCGGCATGCCGGCTGGCGCCCTCGGCCGAACCCGGCTCCCCCGGGCTTGACGCCCCAGCATCACCGTGGCCCGCCGCCCGGCCGATGTGGTCGGCAGCCGCCAGTGGATTGTCGGTGATAGTGGTGCGCCGCAATCGATCTGGGCTGGTGGGTTCCGCAGCGGCCGCACCATCGGAGCGCGGGCCATCCGTGGGGGTGGCGGAGCCATCCGGCTGTGTGGGCGCGAGGCGTAGCGTTCCGGGCGGAAAGAGGGCCGGCACCGGCGGATCGGAAACTCGTGGGCTCGCGGCATCATTGACCGGCGCGCTGGCAGCCGACGGGCGGGTCGTCGTGAGGTTGAGTTTTCCCTCGTCGAGGCGCCTGGTGGTTTCGGCGGGTGCCGCACGTGTGCCGGTCGATGCAGCGGTGCCAGTACCTTGACCGTCGCCGCCACCCTCACCCGTGTGCCACTCCGGCTCGAAGCGACTCGAATCGCTGCCGAGGGCGGTTGCCTGTGGGTCCTCGCTTGTCGGAGAACCTCCCGGCGGTGGGCTGCGTGGCCGGCGCGGGGTAAGGAGTCTGCGCGACGGCGAGGTGAATGGCCTCCCCGACAATCCCTGGGTTGCAGCCACGCGGGGCCCGCGCCGGCCACGCAGCCCACCGCCGGGAGGTTCTCCGACAAGCGAGGACCCACAGGCAACCGCCCTCGGCAGCG
>NZ_MBEM01000253.1:0-19128 GCF_001954045.1 Mycobacterium sp. SP-6446
GCCGCCGCAGGCCGAACTGCCGGGTGACCCACGACGAGCTGCGGCCACTGAAGGTGCTGGCTTCCCGGATGCCCTGCCCGTATTTGAACCCGGGGCCCTACGACCCGGGCAGGCCGCTGGTGCAGGGCATGCGGGTGGCGCTGGCGGCCGAGGTGCGCCGGACCCACGAGGAACTCGTCGAGCGGATCCTGCACGCCGGGCTGGCCTACAGCGACACCGTCGACCTGGAGACCTCGCTGGTGGTGTGCAACGACGTCGCACCCGAGCAGGGCAAGGGCTTTCTGGCCCGCAAGCTGGGCGTGCCCGTCGTGACCGATGCGCAGTTCATGGACTCCCTGCGCGGTGTCCTCGGCGGCACCAACATGGAGGAATTCGTCGACGTCACCACCGTCGACGAACAGCTCGCGCTGTTCTGAGCGCGTTCTTCGGCCTGAGCGGGTTAATTTCGAGACGCGCGATTGACCGCCGACACCACGGCCCGCAGCGACGCGGTCGTGATCGACGGCGCGATGCCTACACCCCACACGGTCCGGCCGCCGACCGACGCCTCGACGTAGGCCGCGGCCTGCGCGTCGTCGCCGGAGCTCATCGCGTGCTCGGAGTAGTCCAGGACGGCCACCTCGAACCCGACCTTGCCCAGCGCGTGGACGAAAGCGGCCAGCGGGCCGTTGCCGACGCCGGTGATCTCGGTCTCGACCCCGTTGATCTTGACGGTCGCGGCGATGCTGGTCGGACCGCCGTCCTCCTCGGAGGTGTCGACTCGCTGCTTCATCCGCTCCAGCGGCCGCACCGGTGCCAGGTACTCCTCGGAGAACGCGTCCCACATCTCCTTCGGCGAGACCTCACCGCCCTCGCCGTCGGCGATCTTCTGGATCACTTGGGAGAACTCGATCTGCAGCCGCCGCGGCAGGGCCAGGCCGTGGTCCGCCTTCATGATGTAGGCCACCCCGCCCTTGCCGGACTGCGAGTTGACCCGGATCACCGCCTCGTAGGTACGCCCGACGTCCTTCGGGTCGATCGGCAGATACGGCACCTGCCAGAGCATGTCCTCGACGTCGGAGTCCGCTTCGTCCGCGTCGATCTTCATCTGGTCCAGGCCCTTGTTGATGGCGTCCTGATGGCTGCCGGAGAACGCGGTGTACACCAGGTCCCCGCCGTAGGGGTGACGCTCGTGCACCGGCAGCTGGTTGCAGTACTCCACCGTGCGGCGGATCTCGTCGATGTTGGAGAAGTCGATCTGCGGGTCCACGCCGCGGGAGAACAGGTTCAGCCCGAGCGTCACCAGGCACACGTTGCCGGTCCGTTCCCCGTTGCCGAACAGGCAGCCCTCGATGCGGTCCGCGCCGGCCTGATAGCCCAATTCGGCTGCGGCGACTGCGGTTCCGCGGTCGTTGTGCGGATGCAGGCTCAGGATGACGGACTCGCGGTTGGCCAGGTTGCGGCTCATCCACTCGATCGAGTCGGCGTAGACGTTGGGCGTCGCCATCTCCACGGTGGCGGGCAGGTTGAAGATGATCGGGTTGTCCGGTGTGGGTCCGATGATTTCGCCGACGGCGTCGCACACATCCTTGGCGTACTCGAGTTCGGTGCCGGTGTAGGACTCCGGCGAATACTCGAACCGCCACTGGGTGCCCGGGTATTTGGCGGCCTGCTCGACGCACTTGCGCGCGCCGTCGGTCGCGATGGCCTGCACCGCGGCGCGGTCGGCGCGAAAGACCACGCGCCGCTGCAGGATTGACGTCGAGTTGTAGAAGTGCACGATGGCCCGCGACGCGCCCTCGCACGCCTCGAACGTGCGCTCGATCAGTTCCGGTCGGCACTGGGTCAGCACCTGGATGGTGACGTCGTCGGGAACGGCGCCGGCGGTGATGATTTCGCGGACGAAGTCGAAATCGGTCTGGCTGGCCGACGGGAACCCGACCTCGATCTCCTTGTAGCCCATGCGCACCAGCAGGTCGAACATGCGGCGCTTGCGGGCCGGGCTCATCGGGTCGATCAGCGCCTGGTTGCCGTCGCGCAGATCCACCGCGCACCACAGCGGTGCGGTGTCGGTGACGCGGTCGGGCCAGCTGCGGTCGGCGAGCCGAATGGGCTCGACCTCCTCGAAGAACGGTCGGTACCGATTGATCGGCATCGACGAACCACGTTGGGGATTCCACACGGGCTGACCGGGTGCGGGTGGGCCCGCGGGTTGGACGACGGTCCGCGCCGACGTATAGGCGTCGGGACCGGAAGGCTGGGAAAAACTTGTCACGGTAGTTGCTCCGGGGGTGTCAGAAGGAACCTCAGACCGGCGCATCGCGAACGCCCGCGACGGGAAGCCGGTCTGGATCAGACCCCGTCGCGGCGTCCGAGGAGGAGCACCCGCTGCACGTAGAGCACTCTACCGCGCTCGGCCCGGCGACCGAAATCGAGCGTCGTGGGCCGTGGTGTCCTTGAGTGTGACCCTGAACTGCATCGTCCGGTACGGCCACCCCGTCGCGGTGTTCCACTGCGACACCACCAGGCCGACGCCGCCCTGAACGTCCAGCCGTGAGCCGGGCAGAACATATCCGCCGTACAGTTGGGCGACCTTATTGGCCGCGAGGTCTTGGGCGTCCCAGGTTGTCCCGACCACCGGCGTCTGGACCTCGGCTTCGTACAGATTGGCGGTCGGCGAGTCGATCGTGCGGTACCCCAATGCGTATCCCGAGGACAGGAAGCCGCCCAGGATCCAGGTGCCGGTATCGAGCCTGCGCAAGGTCAGCTCGCCCCACGTTTCGGCCGGCGGCGTGATGGGCGTGGGTGCGTTGCCCCACGCCCACTGGTTGTCGGCCCAGCCCCAGCCGGAGTATTTGGTCCTGTCGCCGATATCGCCCGGACGCACGCGGCGCAGGATTACGCCCTTGTCTCGCTGGAACCCCGTGGAAACGACGTACACCCAGCCGTCGTCGGGGTTGTAGTCCCACGACCACAGCTGCGCGCAGCCGTTGTGCAGCGATGCGGGAAACCTTGCCCGGGCGCCCATCCGCCGCCAGCTGACGCCGTTATCCACGGAGGCCCAGATCCCGGTCCAGATCACGTTCCCGAAGCCGCGGTTGACGATGGCATGCAGGTACATCGTCTGCCCGACGACCAGGACGTCGGACGGAATCACGGTGCTGATCCCGCCCCGGTCCCACGGCGCGCCGTCGTGGACGTAGGGCCACAACTGCCGCGCATAGTTCGGGTCGGCGCCGCCCGCGTACTCATAGCGGATCTGATCGTTGGCGTCCCCGCTGCCGACCAGCGCGACCGGAGCGCGCCAATCACCCTGTCCAACGGTGCGGCCCGAGAAGGTATCCCCGAACACCGATACCAGCTTGCCGTTGGGCGCCACCGCGCAAACGCCCAGGTCGGTGCAGGTAACACCCCACGTGTCGGTGATGCCCGGGCCGGTGATGTCCCCCACGTAGCCCTCGGCCGACGACAGTGCGGCGCGCGGTTTCGTTGCGACACAGCCACTTTCGCGCTTCCACCTATATACCGTGGAGGCGCTGACGCCGCTGTTGGCCGCAATCGTGGACACCTTCTCGCCCGAGCGGACTCTCCGCAGCACCTGTTTGCGCAACGCCGCCTCGTGCATCGCTCCTCCGCTAGCGTCCCGGCCGAGTCGTCGCACCCCTCGGATTCGACGACGACTCCCACAACGTCTTTACTCCCAACAATGCGGAGGACCTGCCACCGGGGGCACGAGTAGCGGGCTACCTGTGTCTTCCTCGGCGATCCGCCGACCGGCCTGCTCGACCGAACTCGGCGCGGGGCCTACTCGTCGGGATGGCGTAGTTGGCCGAGAAATCAGGTGGTGCACTACGCATGCCGTCCCTAGGTCTGGGCTCCTACGGTCGACGCACCACAGGAGATTTGGAGGTTGCAATGACCACTTTGCAAGAGACCAGCCACGTCAAAAGCCGCGTCAAAGGCGACGCGCAGGCACAAGACTGGAGTCACGTTCGCGGTTTCGGCTGGCGCCCACAGCTCCCGGATGCGCGCGACATGGTGTACACCGCCAGGCTCAGGGACCTACCGCCCAGCGAGTACGACCTGCGTCCGTCGATGCCAGCGGTCTACGACCAGGGACAGCTCGGATCGTGCACCGGAAACGCCATCGCCGCCGCGATGGAGTACGAGCGGGATCGGCAGGGCCTATCCGATTTTGTCCCTTCGCGGTTGTTCATCTACTACAACGAACGCGCGCTCGAAGGAACCGTGTCCAGCGACTCGGGCGCGGTCATCAGGGACGGCATCAAGGTAGTGAACCGCGAGGGCGTTTGCCCGGAAACGTTGTGGCCGTACGACATCGGTGTGTTCACGGTGAAACCGCCGAAGCGTTGCTACGTTGCCGCCAAGAAGGACAAGGCGGTGCAATACGAGGCGATCCAGACGTTGGGAGACCTCAAGGATGCGATCGCCTCGAATCTGCCCGTCGTTTTCGGGTTTACCGTGTACCAGAGTTTCGAATCGCAGCCCGTCGCTCAAACGGGTGTGGTGCCCATGCCCAAACGGGGTGAGGCCACGGTCGGCGGCCATGCCGTAGTCGCCGTCGGCTACTCGGATCCCAAGAGCCACTTGATCGTTCGCAACTCGTGGGGACCGTCGTGGGGCGACCACGGCTACTTCTACCTGCCCTACGAGTATCTGACCGGTTCCAAGGCCAGCTCCGATAGCTCGCCCATCAACGGGGCGCACTTGGCGAGCGACTTCTGGGCGATCCAGATGGTTTCGCCGTAGCACCTCACCGCACAACGCACCCGGACGTGATGCAGCAGCTCGAAGGGAACTCCGGCCATGTCGATAGCACAGGTAAGCAACGATCTCCTCCTCGAACGCATCACGTACCGGGTGCCCCACGAGGCGCCCGCCCCCATCCCGTGGCCGGATGGGCTGGCGCCGCGCGGCGCCCCCTATGGCCGGCCGGCCGACGCGCCGCTGCCGTCCTGCGACGTCCTGGTGGTGACCTGGACGGCGGCCGAGGGGCAGGCCCTCGCTGACGTGCTGACCCCGGGAATGCCGCGGGCGAGCTGGATGCCCTACGCCCATCGCTGGGAGAGCTTCCAGACCGAGCTCACGGCGCGTTCGCCGGCCCGCGAGGCCGGCTGCCTGGGCTATGTGGCCCGGGTCCGGATCGGCAACGTCGACGCGCTGGCGGTGAAGTCGGAGCTGCACCTGGCCACCGACGCCGTTTCGGCGCCGATCGTGGCGCTGTGGCGGCAAATGGTGAGCGAAGCCCGGCCGAAGCTGGTCATCACCACCGGAACCGCGGGAGGCATCGGGACGGCCACCCAGCTCGGCGACGTCTTCGTCGTCACCAACGCCAAGTTCAACTGCGCCAAGGCATTCAAGGACAAGCCCTGGGCCCAGCGACTCTTCACCGGGCCGGGGCTGTGGGGCGGCGGGCACGCGTCCGCCTTCGATGCCCTGGTGGCCCCGAACGCGGGACGGCTGCATCCGCTGGTCACCCGCCCGCCGAGGCTGACCTTTGGCGGTCCCTTGGGCGGGGTGGAAACCGTCGACTACTTCGGCTTCGCCAACACCAGCGACTCGTTCGGGATCGTGCACAACTACCCCGGCGCCCGGACGGAGGAGATGGACGATGCCACATTGCCGCTGGCCCTCGCCGATCTTGCGGACCCGCCCCAGTGGTGCTCGATTCGCAATGCCAGCGACCCGCAGGTCTCTGCCGACATCGGCGACCTCGAAGCCCAGGCGCGCTGGGCCACCGAGATCTACAAACGCTACGGCTACTGGACGTCCCTGGGCTCGGCCATCGCCACGTGGGCGGTAATCGCCAACCTCAACTGAGGGCTTCGCGGCCCGGTCGCTGAGGCAGCGGAATCGACAGCGGAAAAAATGAGGCGCCGCCACACGTATTCTGTTTTGGACCTCCGATCACCTTCCGGACCGAAAGAACAACAGTGGCGCTCGTCGTGCAGAAGTACGGCGGATCCTCGGTGGCCGACGCCGACCGGATCCGTCGCGTCGCCGAACGCATCGTCGAGACCAAGAAACAGGGCAACGACGTCGTCGTGGTGGTCTCCGCGATGGGTGACACCACCGACGACCTGCTGGACCTGGCTCAGCAGGTGTGCCCCGTCCCGCCGCCCCGGGAACTCGACATGCTGCTGACGGCCGGTGAACGCATCTCCAACGCGCTGGTGGCCATGGCCATCGAATCGCTCGGCGCGCACGCCCGGTCGTTCACCGGGTCGCAGGCGGGCGTCATCACCACCGGCACCCACGGCAACGCGAAGATCATCGACGTCACGCCGACGCGGCTGCAGTCGGCACTCGACGAGGGCCGGATCGTTTTGGTAGCCGGGTTTCAGGGGGTCAGCCAGGACACCCGGGACGTCACCACGCTCGGCCGTGGCGGTTCGGACACCACGGCGGTCGCGTTGGCCGCCGCGCTGGGCGCCGACGTCTGCGAGATCTACACCGACGTCGACGGCATCTTCAGCGCGGACCCGCGAATCGTGCACAAGGCCCGCAAGCTCGACACGGTTACGTTCGAGGAGATGCTCGAGCTGGCCGCCTGCGGGGCCAAGGTCTTGATGCTGCGCTGCGTGGAATACGCACGCCGCTACAACATTCCGGTGCATGTCCGGTCGTCGTACTCGGACAAAGAAGGCACCGTCGTCGTCGGATCGATCAAGGACATAGCCATGGAAGACCCCATCCTGACCGGAGTCGCGCACGACCGTAGCGAGGCCAAGGTGACCGTCGTCGGCATACCCGACATCCCCGGGTACGCGGCCCGGGTGTTCCGGGCCGTCGCCGACGCCGACGTGAACATCGACATGGTGCTGCAGAACGTCTCCAAGATCGAGGACGGCAAGACCGACATCACCTTCACCTGCTCCCGCGACAGCGGCCCAACGGCGGTCGCGAAGCTGGACGCCCTGCAGGAGGAGATCGGCTTTTCCCAGCTGCTCTACGACGACCACATCGGCAAGGTGTCGCTGATCGGGGCCGGCATGCGCAGCCATCCCGGCGTCACGGCGACCTTCTGTGAGGCGCTGGCCCAGGTGGGCGTCAACATCGAGCTGATTTCGACGTCCGAGATCCGCATCTCGGTGCTGTGCCGCGACACGGAACTGGACAAGGCCGTCGTGGCGTTGCATGAGGCGTTCGGGCTGGGCGGCGACGAGGAGGCAAGGGTGTACGCGGGGACGGGTCGCTGATGGTCGCGCTCGGTGTCGTGGGTGCCACCGGTCAGGTGGGTCAGGTGATGCGCAGGCTGCTCGACGAGCGGGATTTTCCCGCGACGTCGGTGCGGTTCTTCGCGTCGTCGCGCTCGCAGGGCCGCAAGCTCCCCTTCCGCGGTCAGGAGATCGAGGTCGAGGACGCCGCGACGGCGGACCCGAGCGGCCTCGACATTGCGCTGTTCTCCGCCGGCAAGACGATGTCGCTGGTGCAGGCGCCGCGATTCGCCGCCGCCGGTGTCACGGTGATCGACAACTCGTCGGCGTGGCGCAAGGACCCCGACGTGCCGCTGGTCGTGTCGGAGGTCAACTTCGCCCGCGATGCCGTCAACCGGCCCAAGGGCATCATCGCCAACCCGAACTGCACCACCATGGCCGCGATGCCGGTGCTCAAGGTGCTGCACGACGAGGCCCAGCTGGTGCGCCTGGTGGTCTCGAGCTACCAGGCGGTGTCGGGCAGCGGGTTGGCCGGCGTCGAGGAGCTCGCGACGCAGGCGCGCGCGGTAGTCGGCGAGGCCGAGGAACTGGTGCACGACGGCGGCGCGATCGAGTTCCCGGCGCCCAAGACCTACGTCGCACCGATCGCGTTCAACGTGGTGCCGCTGGCCGGATCGCTGGTGGACGACGGATCCGGGGAGACCGACGAGGACCAGAAGCTACGCCACGAGAGCCGCAAGATCCTGGGCATCCCCGAACTGCTGGTCAGCGGCACGTGCGTGCGGGTTCCGGTGTTCACCGGGCACTCGCTGTCGATCAACGCCGAATTCGCGCGGCCGCTGTCGCCGGAGCGCGCGCGGGAGCTGCTCGACGGCGCCCCGGGCGTAAAGCTGGTCGACGTCCCGACGCCGCTGGCCGCTGCTGGCGTCGACGAATCGCTGGTCGGCCGGATCCGGCAGGACCCCGGCGTCCCGGACGGGCGGGGGCTGGCGCTGTTCGTCTCGGGCGACAATCTGCGCAAGGGCGCGGCGCTGAACACCATCCAGATCGCCGAGCTGCTCGCCGCCGAACTATAGTTCCCGGGTGAGTTCGGCCCGGGCCGCCCTGCTAAGCGTTTTGTGTTTGGTTGCGCCCCAGCCTGTTTGGCTTGCCCACGCCGATCCGCCGGCTCCAGAGCCCGAGCCGGTGCTGCAGCCGCTGGCCCCGGGTCAGGTGCTGCGAATCGGCCCGACGGCCGGCACCGGGACCCCCACCCGCGACTACGGCATCGGGGCCACCGATTTGTGCGACTTCGTCGCGTTCCCTACCGAGCTGCTGCAGGTGTGCGGCGACAGCTTCGCCGGCCAGGGCGTCGGCTTCGGTGGCTGGTACTCGCCGGTCGCGTTGCGCGTCGACACCGCGTCGGTCGACGATCCCGCCGGGGTCCGCTACACCGGCGTCACCGGAATCAATACGCCGCTGTTGGCCGATCCGACGCCGCCGGGGGACTCGCAGCTGCCCGCCGGGGTGGTGGAGATCAACCGCCGCAACTACCTGATGGTGACCACTACGCACGACCTGGAGCCGCAGAACTCCCGGCTGGTCGCGGCCGAACCGGTGCGCGCCGGCTGGCAGACGGTCCCAGGCTCCCGGCGCGTCGCTTTGTATCAGGACGGCTCGCAGACGCAGATCAGCGGGTACTACGACCCGGTCCCCACGCCCGATTCGCCGAGCGGGTGGGTGTACATCGTCGCCAACAGCTTCACCCGCCGCCGCCCGGTGGTGCTGTATCGGGCCACGCCGCAGGCGTTCACCGACCGGTCCCGGTGGCAGGGCTGGGCGGCCGGACCCGACGGCGGGTGGAACAAGCCGCCGACACCGCTGTGGCCCGACCAGGTGGGCGAGATGTGCATCCGGCAGATCGACGGCAAGGCGGTGCTGTCGTATTTCAATGCCAGCACGGGAAACATGGAGGTCCGGGTGGCCAGCGACCCGACGCAGCTGGGCACCGCGCCGGTGACGACGGTGGTGCAGCACGACGAGTGGCCCGAGCCGGCGGAAAGCCTGCCGCCCCCCTACGACAACCGGCTCGCGCAACCGTATGGCGGGTACATCTCGCCCGGTTCCACCCTCGATGAGCTTCGAATTTTCGTCAGCCAGTGGGACACGCGAGCGCGGGTGAGCGCGCCGTACCGGGTGATTCAGTTCGCGGTGAACCCGTTCAAGCCGGAGTGAGCTCAGAAGTTATTGCAGGTGTCGAAAGCCGTTTTAAGGATCGGTATTAACGGTTGATTCTCAGGGTTGCTCACCGTCAGCTGCGCCAACCGCTGGCGTTCAGGCGGCGGCGCGGCGAGAAACCGGCGCAACCCGGCCTGCATTTGCGGCGATGAGTTCAACATCGAGACATACTGCGGATCTTGAGCATTCAGCGCCGCGGCGACTTGCTGGTAATTGCAGGTCGTGTTGACGGCCGACCCCAGATCGGGATCCGCGGATGCGACCCCAGCGGTCAACGACACTGCCAGGCTGCCAACCACTAGACCCATTCCGGCCAACAGTTTGATCATGTGGACTCCCTCCCTCCAACTGATCGCATCAACACTAATCGGCTCGCGTCATTGGGTGGCGGAAATCGTCGCTACATTGTCCTTGCTGTCATTCCGCCCGCCGGGTGAGCATCGATACATGGATAGAAGCCAGCGCGCCGCCGCCGTCCAATTATTCGCCGTGCCCGCCGACGTCGGCGCCAACCTCGCCGCCGTCGAGCGCCTGGTCGACGAGGCCGCAGCCGCGGGCGCCACCGTGATCGCCCTGCCGGAGTTCTTCACCACCGGCATCGGCTTTCTGCCCGAACTCGCCGATGCCGCCCTGCCCCCGGACGGCGAGGCCACCGAACTGCTGTTGGGCCTGGCCCGGCGCCACGGCGCCATGATCGGCGGGTCGTTCTTGGCCAGGGATACCGACGGGCACGTGCGCAATGCCTACTTGCTGGTGACCGCGGAGGGCGTAGCCGGTCGTCACGACAAGGACTTGCCCACCATGTGGGAGAACTCGTTCTACATCGGCGGCCACGACGACGGAATTATCCCGGCCGGCGAGTTCACCGTGGGCGCCGCCATGTGCTGGGAGCTCATGCGCACGCAGACGGTGCACCGGCTCCGCGGGCGCATCGACCTGGCCATGACGGGGTCGGGCTGGTGGTCGGTCCCCCGCTGGCGCCCGTCGCCGATCTTCCGCCGCATGGAAACCCGGAACGCGGCAACCGCGCAGCACGCGGCCGAGTCCTTCGCCGCCTATGTAGGCGCGCCGGTGCTCCATGCGGCGCACGCCGGCGCACTGCGATGCCGGATGCCTTGGCTGCCAATCGATTACAGCGGCCGATTCGAAGGCGCAACCATGATCGTCGCCGCCGACGGTACGGTGCTCGCGTCCCGCGCCGCCGACGAGGGCGCGGGCGTCGTCGTCGCCGATATCGTGATCGGCCGTCGAGCACCGAAAGCACAACCGCCGAAAGGCTTTTGGCTGCATCGCCGGGGGGCCCTGCCGGCCGTAACGTGGAACTACCAGCGACTGCATGGCAGGCGCTACTACCGCCGTCATGTGGCTGCTCAACCAGGGTTTCAGCTCATAGCTGGTACTTAACTAACGCATAGCCGCAACCATTGTTTACCCCCGCATCATGTGTCTCATGAGTGAAACACCTGAAACCCCCACTGTGCGGAGTTCCACCGCAACTGCACCGGCGGCGGCCACCGAGCCGGCGCTCTACCGGACCCCCCGGGTCTTTATCGCGGCGGCCTGGGTCGCCATCGTCGCCGGGATCGTGTTCATCGTCTCGGTCATCTTCTTCACGGGGATGGCGCTGGGGCATCACGGCGGTCACCACCACCATCACCACCACAAGCACCACGCGATGATGCACCGATTCGGCCCCGGCGGTCCCGGTGGCGGACCCGGCGCGAACGCTCCAGGTGCACCGGCACCCGCACCCGGAGCTGTGACGCCCGGCGCTCCCGGCCCCAGCCAGGTTCCGTCGTCGGTAGCTCCGTCGCGGACGCCGTAGGGGGAGAGTTCCACACCGTCCACGTGCTCACGGGGTGATAGGAGGACCCCGGCGGGCCGCCAACTGAATACCAAGTAGCCCGGCGCTCCCTCGAGCGCCGGGCTACCCGTCGTAACGGGCAGAGGGCAGGATCGAGGCATGAGCGAAACACCTGAACCATCAACTCAGCCGACTTCCGCCGCCGCAGCTCCGCCGCCAAGGGTCAAGCCGCCCGCGCTCTTTGTGGCCGCGGCATGGGTGGTGATCGTTGCCGGGGTCGTCTTCATCCTCGCCACCGTGTTTTTCGCCGGCGCCATGGTCGTCGGGTACAACCATCACTGCGGTCACCACCACCACGGGATGATGTACGGCCCCGGCGGCCCCGGCGGACCCGGTGGCCCGCCGTGGGGCGGGCCGTGGGGATATGGACCCGGTGCCCCGAGTGGTCCCGCGCAGTCGCCGACCACCAGTGCCCCCGCGCCGGCCCCGAACACGCAAGGCACTCCGCGGCCCTGATATCTGGGGTGCAACGACATTCGCCGCCGGGCAGCGGTCCTGGCATGATCGAGACCCATGACCATTGAAGTCGTTTACACCACGGAATCCACTGCGACCGGCGGCGGCCGCGACGGCCACGTGAAGTCCGACGACGGCCGGATCGACCTGGAAACCCGGCCGCCGAAGGCGATGGGCGGCAGCGGCGAAGGCACCAATCCCGAGCAGTTGTTCGCCGCCGGGTATGCGGCCTGCTTCCTGGGCGCGCTGCGCCTGGTCGCCGGCAAGTCAAAGGTCACGCTGGACGACGCCACCAGCGTCAGCGTCGAAATCGGCTTCGGAAAGGATTCCGCGGGCGGATTCGGGCTGACGGGCAAGATCGTCGGCCACCTGCCCGGCGTGGAACAAAGCGTCGCCGACGATTTGGTGGAGCAGGCGCATCAGGTGTGCCCGTACTCCAAGGCCACGCGCGGCAACGTCGACGTCGACGTCTCCGCCAAGGTCTAGCCGGGCCATTGGATCGGAGCATGCGGATCTGCGCCGCGGCGGCGACGATCGCCGTGACCGTGGGCGCCGCGCCGGCGATCCCGGTGGCAAGCGCCCACCCGTCGGAACCCGGGGTGGTCTCCTACGCGGTGCTCGGCAAGGGGTCCGTCGGCAACATCGTCGGCGGGCCGATGGGCTGGGAATCGGTCTTCACCCAGCCGTTCCAGGGTTATTGGGTCGACGTCGCGGAATGCAACAACTGGGCCGACATCGGATTGCCCGAGGTGTACAACGACCCCGACCTGGCGTCGTTCAACGGGGCCACCACGCAGACGTCGGCCAACGACCAGACCCACTTGGTCCGGCAGGCGGTCGGGGTGTTCGCGAACAACGACGCCGCGTCCCGGGCGTTCCATCGCGTGGTGGACCGAACCGTCGGTTGCTCGGGACAGACGACCGCCATGCATTTGGACAACGGCTCCACCCAGGTGTGGTCGTTCGACGGCGGGCCGGCCACCGGCACCGACGCCAACTGGACCAAGCAGGAAGCGGGTACCGATCGGCGCTGCTTCGATCAAACCCGGCTGCGCGAAAACGTGTTGCTGCAGGCGAAGGTCTGCCAATCTGGCAACGGCGGGCCCGCCGTCAACGTGCTGGCCGGGGCCATGCAGAACGCGCTGGGTCAGTAAGCGGGCCGGGAATATGTCGGGGCGATCTGGAAGATGAAGTGACGGTGGCTATCGTCCCGATAGCCGCGAACAGGGCGCTCGGCGATCCATGGCCGGGCGCGGAGGGATCGTGATATGACGTTCGCCGCCACTTCCGCCGCGCTCGAAGCCGAGATGGCCAGTTCCACGGCCGCCGCGCAATACATCGCCGAGGGCTGTCTGGCGGATGCACCCCTCGGGTCCGTCGGGCTGGAAATGGAAGCACACTGCCACGACCCGGCCGATCCCTTCCGCCGGCCGAGCTGGGCGGAGATCACCGACGTCATCGAGCGGCTGCCGGCACTGCCGGGCGGCAGCAGGGTCACCGTGGAACCGGGCGGCGCCGTCGAACTGTCCGGCCCGCCCGTCGACGGCGTGCTGGCGGCCCTCGACGCGATGCGCCGCGACCAGGCCGTGCTTCGGCCGGCCTTCGCCGACGCCGGGCTGGGCCTGGTATTCCTCGGCACGGATCCGCTGCGGCCGCCCGAGCGCATCAACCCCGGCACGCGTTACCGCGCCATGGAAGAGTTCTTCGCCGCCAGCGAATCCGGGTCCGCGGGCGCGGCGATGATGACCTCCACCGCCTCGATTCAGGTCAATCTGGACGCTGGGCCCAAGGAGGGGTGGGCCGCCCGCGTGCGGCTGGCGCATGCCCTGGGGCCGACGATGATCGCGATCGCGGCCAATTCGCCGATGCTGGGCGGCGAGTTCACCGGTTGGGTCTCCAGCCGGCAGCGCGTGTGGGGACAGATGGACTCGGCCCGCTGTGGGCCGATCCTGGGTGCCAGCGGCGACGAACCCGGCACCGACTGGGCGCGTTACGCGCTGAAGGCGCCCGTGATGCTGGTGCACACGCCGGAGGCGGTGCCGGTCACGAGCTGGGTGCCCTTCGCCGACTGGGTGGACGGCCGGGTGCTGCTGGGGGATCGCCGCCCCACCATCGCCGACCTGGAATACCACCTGACCACGCTGTTTCCGCCGGTCCGCCCCAGGCGGTGGCTGGAAATCCGCTACCTCGACAGCGTGCCGGACGCCTTCTGGCCCGCTGTCGTGTTCACCCTGGTGACCCTGCTCGACCACCCGGTCGCCGCCGATATCGCGGCCGAGGCCGTCGAACCGGTCGCCACCGCCTGGGACACCGCCGCCCAGGCCGGCCTGCGCGACCGGCGACTGTACGAGGCCGCCAATCGGTGCGTGGCCGCCGCCGCCGAGCAGGCTCCCCCGGAGCTGACCGACGCGATGGCGCGCTTGATTCGCAGCGTCGAGCGGGGCCGATGTCCCGGGGACGACTTCTCGGACCAGGTGATCGAGCACGGCATCGCGGCCGAGGTCTCGCGGGCCGCGCGAGCGCAAGGGGGCCCGTGACTTCCCGGGAGAGGCTTGCCGACGATCTGACCCGGGCGCGGACCCGGACGTTGCGGCTCACCGATTTCGACGACGCCGAGCTGTGCCGCCAGTACGACCCGTTGATGAGCCCACTGGTGTGGGACCTGGCGCACATCGGTCAGCAAGAAGAGCTGTGGCTGTTGCGCGGCGGGGACCCGCGCCGGCCGGGCATGCTGCCCCCCGCGGTAGAGGGGCTTTACGACGCGTTCGAACACTCCCGCGCCAGCCGCGTCGAGCTACCGTTGCTGTCCCCGGAGCGGGCCCGATCCTATTGCCGCACAGTGCGATCCGCCGCGCTGGACGCGCTGGATGCCCTGCCCGACGATCCCGCCGGCGAGCGTGCCGCCTTCACGTACGGGATGGTGGTCAGCCACGAAAACCAGCACGACGAAACCATGCTGCAGGCCCTGAACCTGCGCACCGGCGCGCCGCTGCTGCCCGATACGTCCACCCTGCCCGCGGGTCGGCCGGGGTTGGCCGGGACGTCGGTGCTGATTCCCGCCGGACCGTTCGTGCAGGGCGTGGATGCCGCCGCCGAGCCCTACTCATTGGACAACGAACGTCCCGCCCACGTCGTCGATGTACCGGCATTCAGGATCGGCCGGGTCCCGGTCACCAACGCCGAATGGCGACACTTCATCGACGACGGTGGCTACCACCAGCCGCGCTGGTGGTCGGCGCGCGGTTGGCAGCACCGCCAGGGCGCGGGCCTGACCGCGCCGCAATTCTGGAGCTCCGACGCGCAAACGCGCACCCGATTCGGCCGCGTCGAAGAGATACCCGCCGACGAACCGGTGCAGCACGTCACCTTTTTCGAGGCCGAGGCCTACGCGGCCTGGGCCGGTGCCCGGTTGCCCACCGAGACGGAATGGGAGAAGGCCTGCGCGTGGGATCCCGCGACTGAAACCCGGCGTCGCTACCCGTGGGGCGAGCAGGATCCGTCGGACACGCTCGCCAACCTGGGCGGCGCGGCGCTGCGTCCGGCACCCGTCGGCGCATACCCGGGCGGCGCTTCGGCCTACGGGGTCGAGCAGATGCTGGGCGATGTGTGGGAATGGACCAGTTCTCCGCTGCGGCCCTGGCCGGGCTTCGTCCCGATGATCTACGAGCGGTATTCCCAGCCGTTCTTCGACGGCGACTACCGGGTGCTGCGGGGCGGGTCGTGGGCGGTGGAGCCGTCCATCCTGCGGCCCAGCTTCCGCAACTGGGATCACCCGTTCCGCCGTCAGATCTTCTCCGGTGTCCGGCTGGCCTGGGATGCCCCCGACGCGGGAGGTTCCGGCTGATGTGCCGCCACCTCGGCTGGCTCGGGGCCGACGTCACGGTCTCCTCGCTGGTGCTGGAACCGCCGTGCGGGCTGCGGGTGCAGTCCTACGCGCCGCGCCGGCAAAAGTACGGCCTGATGAACGCCGACGGTTGGGGTGTCGGGTTTTTCGACGGAGACGTCGCTCGGCGCTGGCGCAGCGCGGCGCCGCTGTGGGGTGACGCATCGTTCGAGTCGGTCGCGCCGGTACTGCGCAGCCACTGCGTGATGGCCGCCGTCCGCTCGGCGACGGTCGGCATGCCGATCGAGGCCAGCGCGACCGCACCCTTCAGCAACGGCCGCTGGCTGCTGTCGCACAACGGGGTGGTCGATCGCACCGTGCTGCCGCTGACGTCGTCGGCCGAATCCGTCTGCGACAGCGCGATACTCGCGGCAACCATCTTCGAGCGCGGGCTGGACGCGCTGGGCGACACCATCGCCGAGATCGGGACGGCAGACCCCCTCGCGCGCCTGAACATATTGGCCGCCAACGGGTCTCGGCTGCTCGCCACCGCCTGGGGCGACACGCTGTGCATCCTGCGCCGCGACGACGGCGTGGTGCTGGCCAGCGAACCGTACGACGACGACTCCGACTGGGAGGACGTGCCGGACCGCCACCTGGTCGAAGTCACCGCGAAGGGTGTCACGATGACCCCGCTGGACCACCCGCCGAAAGGATCTCGATGACGCTGTCGCTGTCCAACCACCTCGCCGCCGACTCGGCGCATCACGCGCTGCGCCGCGATGTGCTCGACGGCCTGCGGCGCACACCGAAATCGCTGCCGCCCAAGTGGTTTTACGATTCGGTGGGCAGTGAGCTGTTCGACCAGATCACCCGGCTGCCCGAGTACTACCCGACGCGCGCCGAGGCCGAGATTCTGCGCGCCCGGTCCGGCGAAATCGCGGTGGCCAGCGAGGCCGACACGTTGGTCGAACTGGGCAGTGGCACGTCGGAGAAGACCCGGCTGCTGCTGGACGCCCTGCATGGCCGCGCGTCGTTGCGCAGGTTCGTGCCGTTCGACGTCGACGCCGGCGTCCTATCGGCCGCGGCGACCGCCATCCAGAGCGAGTACGCGGGCGTCGAGATCAAAGCCGTGTGCGGCGATTTCGAGGAACATCTGACCGAAATTCCCGACGGGGGCCGCCGCCTGTTCGTCTTCCTCGGCTCGACGATCGGCAACCTCACACCCGAACCGCGCGCGGAGTTCCTCGCGACCCTGTCGGCGGTGATGCGACCGGGGGACAGCCTGCTGCTCGGCACCGACTTGGTCAAGGACACCGGCCGACTGGTGCGCGCGTACGACGACGAGGCCGGGGTGACGGCGGCGTTCAATCGCAACGTGCTCGCGGTGATCAACCGCGAACTCGACGCCGATTTCGACGTCGCGGCATACCGGCACGTGGCCCGCTGGAACGCGCGCGAGGAACGCATCGAGATGTGGCTGCGGGCCGATCGTGAGCAGCGGGTGCGCGTCGGTGCGCTGGAGCTGACCGTCGACTTCGCGGCCGGCGAGGAAATGCTCACCGAGGTGTCGTGCAAGTTCCGCCCCGACGGGGTGAACACCGAATTGGCCGGCGCGGGACTGCGTCGCATCCGCTGGTGGACCGACGCCGCCGGTGATTTCGGGTTGTCGTTAGCCGTCAAGTGAGCGATTCGCTGGCCGACCGATGGCGGGAGGCCCGCCCGCCGGTGGCCGGGCTGCACCTGGACAGTGCGGCCTGTTCGCGCCAGAGTTTCGCGGTCATCGACGCGACCGCGCAGCACGCGCGGTACGAGGCCGAAGTCGGCGGGTATGTCGCCGCCGAGGCCGCGACGCCCGCGCTCGACGCCGGGCGCGCCGCGTTCGCCGCGCTGAGCGGGATGCCCGACGCCGAGGTGGTGTACACCACCGGCTCGCTGAACGCGCTGGATCTGCTGCTCGGCGGCTGGCCCGCGGATCGCCGGGCGGTGGCCTGCCTGACCGGCGAATACGGTCCCAACCTGGCGTTGATGGAGATCCACGGGTTCGAGCGACGGCTGCTGCCGACCCTGGACGACGGCCGGGTGGCACTCGACGACGCGGCGTTGGCCCTCGAGGACGACCCGCCCGATTTCGTCCACCTGACCACGGTGGCCAGCCATAGCGGGGTCGTCCAGCCGGCGGCGATGGTCGCGAAGCTCTGCGCCGAATTGGGCCTGCCGCTGGTCGTGGACGCCGCCCAAGCGCTGGGTCACGTGGACACCGCGGTGGGCGCGGACGTCACCTATTCCTCGTCGCGCAAGTGGATCGCCGGGCCGCGGGGGGTGGGCGCGCTTGCCGTGCGCCCCGACCTGATGGAGCGATTGCGCCCGAGGCTGGCCGCGCCCGAGTGGGCCGTGAAATCGGGGTCGCCGACGGTGGCCCAGCAGCTGGAATTCGGTGAGGCCAATGTCGCTGCGCGCGTGGGGTTTTCGGTGGCGCTGGGGGAACATCTGGCGTGCGGCCCCGAGGCGGTGCGGGCCCGGCTAGCCGAGTTGGGCGCGCTCAGCCGCACCATGCTGGCCGACGTGCCCGGGTGGGCGGTGATCGAGGAGGTCGAGGAGCCCAGTGCGATCACCACTTTGGCCCCGGTCCGCGGCGCCGACGTAGCGGCCGTGCGCGACTGGTTGCTCAGCGAACGGCGCATCCTGACGACCTACGCCGGGGTGCAGCGGGCGCCGCTGGAACTGACGGGGCCGGTGCTGCGGATCTCGCCGCACGCGGACACCACGGCCGACGACCTGGGCGCCTTCGCCGAGGCACTGAACGCCGCGACGGCGGCTTTGTCTGCTTGAGGCCTAGCCGGCCTTATGCGCCGTGAGCAGGTAGGCGGGAAACTTCATCCGGCCCTTTTCGTCGCGGTCGTGCGGCGGGAATTCGAACGGCGCGTCGGGGATCTGGGGAACTTTCGCGTGGATATAGGCGGGCCGAATGTCGTCGATCTCCCAGTACTTGCTCACCGCGGCGCGCAACTCGTCCTCGTCCACCTCGTTCGGCTTCGGTTCCATTTCGGCGGGGAAGGCGCCCTTGGCGAACACCAGCACGTAGTAGCCGGCGCCCGGGGCCGCCGCGCGGTGCACCGAGCTCAGGTAGCCGTCGCGGCCCTCGACCGGCAGCGAGTGAAACAGCGTGCTGTCCACGACCGTGTTGAACCGGCCGTCGTAGCCGGAGAACGAGGTGATGTCGGCCTGCACGAAGCTGGCCGTGCTCAAGCCGCGTTCTTCGGCCGCCTTGGTGGCCGCCGCGATGGCGGTGGGGGTTAGGTCGACGCCGACCACGGTGTAGCCCTCGGCGGCCAGCGCCAGCGACAGCTCGGCGTACCCGCAGCCGGCGTCCAGCACGTCGCTGCGGAACTTGCCGGCCGCCATCAGCGCCGCGAGTTCGGGCTGCGGCTCACCGATATTCCACGGCGGCGGGCCCTGGAACTGGCCCTGCTCGCGGTATGCACTGTCCCAGTCCAAGATGTCAGAACACATAGCCCCAACGTACGCGCGCCTGCGACGGCCAGGTGTGCACCGGCTCGTTGGCGTGCATGTGTTCGCAGTAGCGGCGCAGCATCTCGGCCAGCGCCGCG
>NZ_MBEM01000254.1:0-2143 GCF_001954045.1 Mycobacterium sp. SP-6446
GACCCCAAGCACGATATCCACTAGGCACGCCTTCCAACGAGGCCGCTAACCGATCGTCGCCGGGGAAGCTGTATCGGGAGCCTGCCGGAGCTATGTAAGCGTTATGAAGTGCGGAGCCGATCACGGGACTCGAACCGCGCATTCAGCTTGGGGAGCCGAGTCAGAGTGTCCAGGGCAGTCCGCCGCAGTGACAACGTCGTGGCACCCTCATTGCTATGTGGCCGGGCACAGCGGAAGGAGGCCAGGTGTGACCACCGATGACCCGGGCCGGATTCAGCGGTTGGCCGCCCAAGTCAACATGGTCCTAACCCGGCTACGCGATGACGAGTACCTCCTGTACGACAACGACACCAACCAGCTAGTGCTGGGTGGCCAATCCGGCCAGCGGAAGATCGGAGTCAGCCTGGAACAGATCAGGCTTTACCTGGAAAAGATCCGGGAGTGGAGTTAGCTGGTCGAACACTGCTGCCGCAGGTCAGACGTGGAGCCGATGACGGGAATCGAACCCGCGTATTCAGCTTGGGAAGCTGATGTTCTGCCATTGAACTACATCGGCGCTGTTGCCCCAGCAGGCTAGCACCCGGCCGGCCGCGGCCGCGCTCGCCTGCGCCGAGGTGTTGCGCGCATGGGTCGGCGCATTTGGTGTCATTCGAATACTGAAAACTGACCCGACAGAATGGCCTGATGTGGGGAAACGCACAGCTATCCCCGCATGTGAAAAAGCCGGTGTTTATTGTTTCGTGATCGTTCCGTAATGTGCTTGCCGTGGGTCGGCATCGATTAGCCAAGAAACGGCGCAAGCCATCGGTTGTCCTGGCAGCGGTACTGGCCCCCGCGGCAGCCTTCTTCGCCGCGGCCGCGGACACCGATTCATTCGGGCCGCGCGCCGAAGCCAAACCCGTTATCAGTGACGCCCCGCCGTGTTGCTTGCAAATCGTTGCGGCGGCATCGCATGTATCTGTTGGCGCCGGCGTCCGCGATGTTCCGGCGGCATCGAGATATCACACCCGGTCGCGCTTCTTGCCCGTCGGCGTTGCGTCAGAACGCGGCTTACAGGTCAGGACTATCCTGACCGCCCGGGCCATCAGCGCGGAGTTTCCCCAGATTCACGAAATCGGCGGCGTGCGACCAGATCCGCTGCCGTGGCATCCCCTCGGTCTGGCACTCGACGTCATGATCCCCGACCCCCAATCCGCCCAGGGCATCGCGCTGGGAAACGCCATCGTCGCCTACGTCATGCAGAACGCGAATCGATTCGGGATTCAGGACGCGATTTGGCGCGGCGTCTACTACACGCCCAATGGTGCGCAAACATCCAGGCTCGGCCACTACGACCACGTCCACGTCACGACCACCGGGGGCGGATACCCGACGGGCCGGGAAAGCTACCTCGCTGACTAAAGGCAGGACGGCCGCCACTTTCCCAACGGCTAGGCTCGTCGAGTGCTGCTCTCCGATCGCGACCTCAGGGACGAAATCACCGCCGGCCGGTTGGGCATCGACCCGTTCGACGACGCCCTGGTGCAGCCGTCCAGCATCGATGTCCGCCTCGACTGCATGTTCCGGGTGTTCAACAACACCCGCTACACCCACATCGACCCCGCCAAGCAGCAGGACGAGCTGACGAGCCTGGTGCAACCCATCGAGGGAGAGCCCTTCGTCTTGCACCCGGGCGAGTTCGTCCTCGGCTCGACGCTGGAGCTCTTCACGCTGCCCGACGGCCTCGCGGGCCGGCTGGAGGGCAAGTCGTCACTGGGCCGGCTGGGTTTGCTGACGCACTCGACGGCCGGCTTCATCGATCCTGGCTTCAGCGGTCACATCACGCTCGAGCTGTCCAACGTCGCCAATCTGCCCATCACTTTGTGGCCGGGCATGAAGATCGGGCAGCTGTGCATCTTGCGGTTGACCAGCCCGGCCGAACATCCTTACGGCAGTTCACGCGTCGGCTCGAAGTACCAGGGCCAGCGGGGACCGACGCCGTCGCGGTCCTATCAGAATTTCATAAGGACTACATAGCTTCGCCGGGGTTCCGTCACCGTCCTTCTGCGCGATACTTAGTCAGTCGTGGTTTTTTCCTCCGCCCGACCATGGCTTGGCTAGCAATACCTTTGGAGGGGTTGTTTTGGATATCGTGCTCGGCGTA
>NZ_MBEM01000255.1:0-23769 GCF_001954045.1 Mycobacterium sp. SP-6446
GAGCCGCACAAGGACAAGGTCGCCAAGGTGACCTGGGACCAGTGTCGCGAGATCGCCGAGACCAAGAAGGCCGACCTCAACGCCAACGACGTCGAGGCCGGTGCCAAGATCATCGCCGGGACCGCCCGGTCGATGGGGATCACGGTCGAGTAGCTCTCCGCCGTACCCCGTGGGAGGGCCAGCTTCGGCCCGCTTCGTAACCACAACCCAACACCAGATTGGATATTCAATGAGCAAGAACAGCAAGGCATTCCGCGCCGCCGCCGAAAAGGTGGACCGCAACAACCTCTATACGCCGCTGGAGGCGGCGAAGCTCGCCAAAGAGACATCCTCGACCAAGCAGGACGCCACCGTCGAGGTGGCGATCCGGCTCGGCGTCGACCCGCGCAAGGCGGACCAAATGGTGCGCGGCACAGTCAATCTGCCGCACGGCACCGGTAAGACCGCCCGGGTCGCCGTGTTCGCGGTCGGCGAAAAGGCCGAGCAGGCGCAGGCCGCCGGCGCCGACATCGTGGGCAGCGACGACCTGATCGAGAAGATTCAGGGCGGCTGGCTGGAGTTCGATGCCGCGATCGCCACCCCCGACCAGATGGCCAAGGTCGGACGCATCGCCCGAGTCCTGGGTCCGCGCGGCCTGATGCCCAACCCCAAGACCGGCACGGTAACCCCCGACGTCGCCAAGGCGGTGGCCGACATCAAGGGCGGCAAGATCAATTTCCGCATCGACAAGCAGGCCAACCTGCACTTCGTCATCGGCAAGGCGTCGTTCGACGAGAAGAACCTCGCGGAGAACTACGGCGCCGCGATCGACGAGGTGCTGCGGCTCAAGCCGTCCTCGTCGAAGGGCCGTTACCTGAAGAAGATCACCGTGTCGACCACCACCGGCCCGGGCATTCCGGTCGACCCGTCGATCACCCGTAACTTCGCGGAGGCCTAGCCGCCGCACTCGGCGATGCGCCGGCGCAAGAACTCGCGGCCCGGCTCGGAACCGTTGGAGTCCAACGCGATTCGGTACCACTCCACGGCGTCGGCCGGCCGGCCGGCGCGCCGCAGCAGATCGGCGCGCACCGTCGCGACGAGATTGGATCGGGCCAGCCGGGGATCGTGCGCCACCTTCTCCAGCGCGGCCAGGCCCGCCTCCGGGCCGTCGCGAAAGCCGATCGCCAGCGCGCGATTGGCGCCGACGATCGGGGAGTCGGTCATCCGCCATAGCCGGTCGTAGGCGGCGCAGATCGCGACCCAGTCGGTCTGCTCCCAGGACGGGGCCGTCGCGTGCAGCGCCGCGATCACCGCCTGCGGCAGGTAGGCGCCCGTCGATCCCTCGGCCGCCCGCAACCGCTCCAGCCCGCGCGCGATGCGGCCGCGGTCCCAACGGCGGCGGTCCTGATCCTCGAGCGGCACCAGCATGCCGGCGTCGTCCACCCGGGTCGCCCGTCGCGAATCGTGCAGCAGCATCAGGGCCGCCAGGGCATGCGCCTCGGGCTCGTCGGGCATCAGCGCACACAATTCTCCGGCCAACCGAATTCCCTCGTCGCACAGCTCGTCTCGCATCGCCGACGGTCCCGCCGTCGACCAATAGCCCTCGGTGAACACCGAGTAGATGCAACCGAGCACGTGCGGTGTGCGCTCGGCAAGCAGCTCGGCCGGCGGCACCCGCAGCGGGATGTTGGCGTGCCGAATCTTGTTCTTGGCGCGCGTGATTCGCTGGCCGATGGCCGGCTCGGTCTGCAGCAGGGCCCGGGCGATCTCGGCGACGGTCAACCCGGAGACCAGCCGCAGCGTCAGCGCCAGCTGCGACTGCCGGTCCAGCGCCGGGTGCGCGCAGGTGAAAATCATCCGCAACTCGTCGTCACGGACCGGGTGGACGTCCACCCGGTCGGTCCGGGCCCTGATCTCGTCGACCACCGCCGCCAATTCCTTTCCGGGACGGATGGATTCGCGACGCAGCCGGTCGCGGGCGCGGTTGCGGGCGACGGTCACCAGCCACCCGCCGGGACTGTCGGGCACGCCGTCACGTGGCCAGGTCCGCAGCGCCTCGGCGCAGGCCTCCTGGACGGCGTCCTCGGCGACGGTGAGGTCCCCGGACCACCGCGCGAGCGCGGCGACGGCCGGTCCCCATTCCCGGCGGAAGACGCCGTCCAGGCCTGTCACGGGCGAGCTAGAGCGCGGAGATCCCGGCCAGCTGCCGCACCTGCACGGTCGAGGCGGGGATCATCGAAGCGAGCTTGACGGCCTCGTCGCGATCCGCGGCGCTCAGCAGGTAGATCCCGGTGGCTATCTCGGCGCCTTCCACGTATGGCCCGTCGGTGATCAGGACCTCGCCGTTGCGCACCCGCACCGTCGTCGCCGTGGTCCGGTCGTGCAACGCGGCGCCGCCGATGATGTGGTCGCCCGCGGCCGCGTGCAGATCAGCGTGCTTTGCCGCCACTGCCTCCCACTCCGGTGTGCCCGGCGTGTGCGCCGATTCGGGCGGTTCCAGCAGTAGTGCGAGCCAGTCGTTGCCGGTGAGCTTGCGCGACAGCTCAATTGAGTGGACTGTAGGCCACACCTCTACGGCCCCGAACGCGGCGAGCGGGACGTCACGCGCCAGTGCCAACGCCTCGTCGAGGTTTTCCGCTTCGAATATGTAGAAGCCGCAGGCCACCTCTGCGGCCTCGGCGAAGGGCCCGTCGGTGACCATCGGAGCGTCCGGGCCGCCCGTGATCGTCACCGCCGCGGCGGCGGGTCCCAGCGCGTCGCCGGATCTGATCGCGGGGCCGGCTTTGGTGTGGAAGGCCTCCCACGCCGCCATCGCGGTCGCCGCATCCTCAGGTGCGCGGTCTTGCTCCTGGCTGATTAACAGCGCGAAATACTGCATGTTCGTCACCTCCGGTCGTGAGCGAAGCCTCGTGCTCCACTCTCTACCTGTTCGACGAACGCCGCAGCACCGATCCGACAACCACCGAAAATTAGGCGGCGGCCCCCGGCTTCAGGTAAGTGACCAGGCTGACGTCCAGCATCTCCTCGGTGAAGTAGTGCTCGCAGCCCCGCAGGTACTTGATGTAGCGGTTGTAGACCTCTTCGGAGGTGACCTGGATGGCCTTGTCTCTGTTGGACTCGAGCGTGTCGCCCCAGATGTGCAGCGTCTTGATGTAGTGCGGGCGCAGCGAAAGCGGCTCGGGCACTACGAAACCCGCCTTCTCGCCGTGGTCGACCATCATCTGGGTGGACGGCAGCCGGCCACCCGGGAAGATTTCGGTGATGATGAACTTGATGAAACGGGCCGTCTCGAAGGTCAGCTTCTTGCCGAGGGCCGCCATCTCGTACGGGTGGTAGCTGACGCTGCTCTGGACGGTCATCCGGCCGTCCTCGGGCATGATGTCGAAGCACCTCTTGAAGAAGTCGTCGTAGTTCTCGTGCCCGAAGTGCTCGAACGCCTCGATCGACACGATGCGGTCGACGGACTCGTTGAAGTCCTCCCAGTTCTGCAGGCGCACCTGGCGCGACCGGTTCGTGTCCAGAGCCCCTAGCACCTGCTCGCAGCGGGCGTGCTGGTTCTTGGACAACGTCAGGCCGATGACGTTGACGTCGAACCGCTCGACTGCGCGCTTCATGGTGGTGCCCCAGCCGCAGCCGATGTCCAGCAGGGTCATGCCCGGCTTGAGGTCCAGCTTGTCCAGGTTCAGGTCGATCTTGGCGTACTGCGCCTCTTCCAGCGTCATGTCGTCGCGCTGGAAGTAAGCGCAGCTGTAGGTCCTGGTCGGGTCCTGGAACAGGGCGAAGAAGTCGTCCGAGACGTCGTAGTGCGCCTGAATGTCCTCGGGAGCCGTCCGTATCTTGGTCGGGCTAGCCGGTTGATCAGCCATTTTCTTCTTTTTCTCCTGGATGATGGTCATTGCCTGCGGCAGGCACGCATCTCGGTCGGTGTCAAACGATACCGAATAGGGCGCTGGGGTTTGACCGGCACAGACCGAATTTTGCCGGGGCGCGGCCGGTCAGCGGAACTGGTAATCGCTCAGCGGGAATCGTGATCCTTCACGTACCGCGTTGCGCGTCGACGTGGGGCGCAGCAGTGTCGCCTCGCCATCGGGGTTGAAATAGTAGGAGCGCGAAGTGGCGCAGTCGCCCGCGTAGAACACCGTGTTGTCGAGAAGGTCGGTCATCCGGTCCAGGAAGCGCGCATTCGCTTCCTCGGTCACCTCGAATTCCGTCGCTCCTCTGCGCTGCATTTCCCCGAACAGCCGGTCCATGTGCCGCATCTGGTATTCCATCGTGTTGAAGAACGACAGGCCGGAAAAGGCGAACGGACTGGCCAAGCTCAAGTAGTTGGGGAAGTACGGAATGGACACCCCCTCGTAGGCCTGGAACCGGTTCTCGCGCCACCACTTCCCCAGGTTGCGGCCTTGGCGCCCGATCACCTCGATGGCCGGGAAGTTGGTGTTCCAGAGATCAAAACCGGTGGCCAGCGCCAGCGTGTCGATGACGGTCTTGCGCCCGTCGGCGGTGACGATACCGTCGGGCTCGATCCGCTCGATGCTGTTGGTCTCGAGATGCACATGCGGCTTGGTAAAGGTCCGGTAATAGCTGTTGGACCAGGTGGGCCGCTTGCAGCCGAAGTCGTAGTCGGGCGTCAGTCTGCGCCGCAGTTCCTTATCGCGGACCGAGATGAACCGGTTGATCTTGGCAAGATCCGCCGCGGCTATGTTCAGCCGCCGGAACTGCCGGTAGTGCAGCACACCGGTCACCATCATCAACTCGAAGAGCGTGTCGGTGACCAGCCGGAAGGCCCGGTGCACCAGCGGCACCCGAGCGAATACCTGCTGAAGCCAAACCGGGATCGCGAAGTCGATCTTGGGCACCACATGGATCGCCGTCCGCTGGTACACCGTCAGCTCGGCGACTTTGGCCGCCAGCTCGGGTATCAACTGAACCGCGGTCGCCCCGGTACCGATGATTCCGACCCGACGGCCGTCGAACTCGTAGTCGTTGTCCCACGCGGTGGTGTGGATGACCTTGCCTTCGAAAGTCTCCATTCCAGGGATGTCGGGGGTGTGTGGCTGGGACAGGAAGCCTGTCGCGGTGATCAGAAAGCGTGTCGCCAGGCTCGTGCCGTCGGCCAGCGCCACCTGCCATAACCGCTGGTCCTCATCCCAACTTGCGCTCTCGACCGTCGCGTCGAATCGCATGTGGCGGCGCACGTCGTACTTGTCGGCGACACGTTCGGCATACTGCTTCAGTTCGGCGCCCGGCGCGAACAGCCGCGACCAGTACGGATTGGGCTCGAACCAATACGAGTAGGTGGTAGAAGGGATGTCGACGGCCAGGCCGGGGTAATGGTTGACGTGCCAGGTTCCGCCCAGATCCGAGTCGCGATCGAGGATGACGATGTTGTCGTATCCAAGCCGCTTCAGCTGGATGGCTGTGCCAATCCCCCCGAAACCTGCACCGACTATGACGGCGTCGAGATTGTCCATGGTGCGCGAATGGGTCCTTTCGTGGAGCCGGGCAACAGGCGCGTCGCCAGTTGCCCCCCACGGCGAACTTGATCAGGGGGAATCTTAGTCGGAAATCCGATTCGTCGCCCACACGCCCTGGCCACGGGTTGGTTTGAGCTCAGTCACATCTCTATAAAAATGCGCGCTACTTCTCCAGGGTGAATTGGTTGACGTCGGCGTAGCGGGTGCGGAATGCCTTGGCGCAGCCGGTCAGGTACTTCATGTACCGCTCGTAGACCTCCTCGGACTGGATCGCGATGGCCTCGTCCCGGTGCGCCTGGAGCGCCTCGGCCCACAAGTCGAGGGTCCTGGCGTAGTGCAGCTGCAGCGACTGCCGGCGGGTCAGCGTGAAGCCCGCCTTCGACGAATGCTGCTCGACTTTCTCGATCGACGGCAACCGGCCGCCCGGGAAGATCTCGGTGACGATGAACTTGATGAAGCGGGCCATTTCGAACGTCAGGGGGATGCCCTGTTCAGTGCACTCCTGCGGCGTCAGCCCGGTGATCGTGTGCAGCAGCATCACCCCGTCAGCGGGCAGGACGGCGTGGGCCATGCGGAAGAAGTCGTCGTAACGCTCGTGGCCGAAGTGCTCGAACGCGCCGATCGACACGATCCGGTCGACGGGCTCGTCGAACTGTTCCCAGCCGTTCAGCAACACCCGCTTGCTGCGGGGGGTGTCCATCTCGTCGAGCATCTTCTGCACATGGGCGGCCTGGTTCTTTGACAACGTCAAGCCGACGACATTCACGTCGTAGCGTTCGATGGCCCGCCGCATGGTGGCGCCCCAGCCGCAGCCGACGTCGAGCAACGTCATGCCCGGCCGCAGGCCCAGCTTGCCCAGCGCCAGGTCGATCTTGGCGATCTGAGCCTCTTCCAGCGTCATGTCCTCGCGCTCGAAGTACGCGCAGCTGTAGGTCTGCGTTGGGTCTAGGAAGAGGCGGAAGAAGTCGTCAGAGAGGTCGTAGTGCGCCTGCACGTCGGCAAAGTGCGGCGTCAGTTTCTCGGCCATGGCGTGGTGCCCCCGTCATTAAAGCTATTTGGTGAGCGTGTACTGCGCTACGTTCGAGATCCCCTTGCGGAAAAGTTCCGCGCAGCCGGTCAGGTAGCGCATGAAGCGGTCGTAGACCTCTTCGGACTGGATGGCGATGGCGCGTTCGCGATTGGCCTGGAGATTGGCCGCCCACGTGTCCAGAGTCCGCGCGTAATGCTGCTGGAGATATTGGATCTTCTCGATCGTGAAACCGCTCTCTTGCGCCAAGTCGACGATGTCGCGTTCGCCGCACATCTGGCCGCCGGGAAAGATTTCCGTGCCGAGGAAGTGGAAGAAACGCAGGTCCGTCATCGTGATCGGGATGCCGCGCTCCTTCCACTGCGACTGCGGATACGTGAAAATGCTGTGCATCAGCATCCGGCTGTCATCGGGAAGGGTCTTGTAGGCCCAATCCCAGAACGCGGGCCAGCGTTCCTTCTTGAACGCGTCGAAGGCCTCGAAGCTCATGATCCGATCGGCTTGGCCGTCAAACTCTTCCCAGCCCTGTAGCCGCGCCTCGGCGTGGCGCGTCGTGGGGATTTCGGCCAGCCGGGCCTTGCTGCGCTCGTAGTGATTGCGGCTCAGCGTGAGCCCGATGACGTTGACGTCGTACTTCTCGACCGCGCGGACCAGCGCCCCGCCCCAGCCGCAACCTACGTCGAGCAGCGTCATGCCGGGTTCGAGGTTCAGCTTGTCCAGCGCCAGATCCAGCTTGGCGAGCTGCGCCTCTTCCAGCGTCATGTCGTCGTTTTCGAAGTAGGCGCAGGTGTACACCATGTTGGGGTCGAGGAAGAGCGCGAAGAAGTCGTCAGAAATGTCGTAGGTTGCTTGCGACTCTTCGTAATACGGCTTCAGCTCCGCCATTACCAGACATCCTCCCAACGCCAACGGTATCAACCCTGTGAGACGCGTGTGAAATTCGGCAGGGATACCCTAAACGCCGCGCGGTCGGGGATTTAGCGGGCCTCGGCGAAGTTACTAGTCAGCACGCTGATCAGCGGATCCCACAGTTGCTGAGGTAGGTCATGGCCCATGCCGTCGAACAAGATTAGCCGAGCGCCGCTGATGGCGCGCGCGATCGCCCGGCCACCGAAGGGCCGCATCAGCTTGTCGGAGCGGCCGTGGACCACCACGGTCGGTGCGGCGATGCGGCGGTCGTAGGGTGCCAGGCTGCCGCTGGCCAGGATTGCGGCGAAATGGCGGGCGATGCCCTGCGGGTAGTAGTTGCGGTCGTACCCCTCGGCCGCGTCGGCGCGAACCTGCTCTTCGGGCATGCGGTAGCGGGGGCTGCCGATGATATTGCTGACGCGCACCGCGTTGTCGATGATCACATCGCGCGGCGCGTTCCGCGGTGGACCCTTGAGCAGCGCGAGCAACGCGCTCGGGGCCGGCGGCGGCAGGAACGGTGAGTTGTTGCTGGAGAACAGGATTCCCAACGTTTTCGTCCGCGTCGGGAAGCGTGCCGCGAAAACCTGGGCGATCATGCCGCCCATCGATGCCCCGACGATGTGGGCGTGCTCGAGACCCAGGTGATCGAGCAGGGCCGCGGCGTCGTCGGCCATGTCTTCCAGCGTGTATGCCGCGTTGCTGCGCAGGCCGAGCCAAGAGCGGGCCAGCCGCGTCACCAGCGGCTGTCCGGAGCTGCGGTGCTCGGTCTTGCTGGACAGGCCGACGTCGCGGTTGTCATAGCGGATCACCCGCAGGCCCTGCCCAACGAGCTTCTCGCAGAACGCCGTTCGCCACAGCAGCAGCTGCGCGCCCAGGCCCATGATCAGCAGCACGGGTGGGTCGGCGATATCGCCCATGTCCTCGTAGTAGAGCTTCAGGTCGCTCGAGGCGCCGCGCGAGGTGGCCCCCGCTGTCGCGTAGCCGCTGCGGATCTGCACTAGACCTCCACGTCGGTCTGGTGCTCGCGGCTGACCTCGACCATGAAGTTCGCGAAGTATCCCGTCAGCTGCGGATCCGACATCATCTGCCACTTGGGCGCGAGCAGCTTCATGTACCGCTCGACGTAGAGGAACTGCTTGCCGATCAGCACCAGCTCGCGGGGCAGCTTGACGTCGTAGGCGTCGGCCAGTGCGGAAAGCTGGCGCCCGATGTCGGCGTAGGACAACTCGCCCAGCGTCTGCATGGTCAGCGGCGTGGCGAAGCGCTCCAGGTCCTTCGCGGCCTGGGCTTCGGGCTTCATGGTGCCGACGGCGCCCATCAGCACGACGATCTTGCCGGCCGCGGCGTGGTCCTTCTTCACCAGCAGCGCGTACACGAGTTCGCGCAGCAACCAGCGGGTGCGCGGGTCGATGCGGCCCATGATGCCGAAGTCGAAGAAGACGATGCGGCCCTGGTCGTCGACGTAGAGGTTGCCCGCGTGCAGGTCGCCGTGGAACAGCCCGTGCCGCAGACCGCCCTCGAACAGGCTGAACAGCAACGCTTTGACCAGCTCGGTGCCGTCGAACCCGGCCTTGCGGATGGCGGCGGCGTTATCGATGCGGATGCCGTGCACCCGCTCCATCGTCAGCACCCGGTCGGTCGTCAGGTCCCAGTACACCTGGGGGACCCGGATGTTGCGGCCCAGCGGTGAGGCGTGCAAGTGGGAGACCCAGGCCTCCATCGATTGCGCCTCGAGGCGGAAGTTCAGTTCCTCGGCGAGGTTGTCGGAAAAGTCGGCGACCACGTCTTGGGCGGACAACCGTCGGCCGAGCTTGGCCAGTTCCACCGTCTGCGCGAAGCGCTTCAGGATCTGTAGGTCCGCGGCGACGCGGCGGCGGATGCCCGGCCGCTGGATCTTGACGACGACGTCCTCGCCGCTGTGCAGGGTTGCGTAGTGCACCTGGGCGATGGACGCCGACGCGAAGGGTTCTTCGTCGAAGCTGGCGAACAACTCCGACGGCTGGGCGCCGAGCTCCTCGGCGAACAGCTTGTGCACCTCGTCCTTGTCGGCCGGCGGCACGCGGTCGAGCAGGTCGCGGAATTCGCGGGACAGCGACTCGCCGAACGCCCCGGGGCTGGACGCGATGATCTGCCCGAACTTCACGTACGTCGGCCCCAGATCGGCAAAGGTCTGTGGGAGCTGCTTGATCACCTTCTGCTGCCACGGGCCCCTGCCCGGCAGCTTGGTGACGACGCGAGCCGCGGTGCGGGTGACCTGCCAACCGGTGGCTGCCACCCGGGCCGCTTCGACCGGTAAGGGCACGCGGTCGAGCCTGGCCACCTCGCGGTGTTTGGTAGAACTCATTCCAGCAGTCTGCCAAACCGGCGGTGTCAAGTCCCAATTCGGTGTGAGCGCACTCACTTTGCTTTCCAGGGCTGTACCCAGCCCTCGATCTGCCAGTTCTCCAGGCCGGCAATCAATTCGTACATGGTGGCGCCGTCGATGGTTTCCCGGATGATGTCGGCATGCCCGGCGTGCCGGGCCAGCTCGTTGATTACGTGCAGGATCACCCAGCGCACCGACCAGGCCGGCTGGTTTTTGGGGAACCAAGGGATGTCTTGCGGAACGGGCACGGCGGCGTCGAGATCCGCGGTTTCCACCAGCCGCAGCGATTTCTCGTTCTGCGCTTCGAAGGCCCGCAGCAGCCCGTCCAGGGTCTCGTCGGGCCGCATCACGTGCTGCTCGCCGAACTCCTGGGCGATCTGCTCGAACGGGCGAGTGTCTTTCGGCGGTTCATCCGGCGCGGCGGCGACGCGCGCCATCCAGGTGCGCTGCATCGCGGTGGCGTGCTTGACCAACCCGCCGATCGAAAGCGCACTGACTGTGGGGGAGGACCGGGCCTGCTCGTCGGTCAGGCCGTACGACACGGCGAAGTAGGCGCTTTGGTGGAAAGCCAAGTATTCGCGCAGGGCGCTGCGTTCATCGGCGACGGGCGGGGCAAGTGCGGGCATTCTCAATCCTCCTGAATGGTGCGGCTGTGCAGGTACAGGTCTCGGAGGCAGGCGATTTCGGCACCATGGTGGATCGCTTCTCGATTGATGTGCAACACCAGCTCGCTCAGCGGGTAGTCGGCGTAGGGCCCTTCGGCCGGGCCGCAGCGGCGGGTCAGGTCGGCGGCGGACAGCGACCGTACGCCGTTGATCCACGCCGCGTACGTCTCGTCTAGTTGCCGCAGCGCGCTGCCGGCGCCGGTCGCGTAGTCCCAACTCTGATAGTCGGCGGGCGGTCCGCCGAAATGGTGATGGGCGCGCATCGCGAACACGCCGACGATGACATGTGCCATGCGCCACGCGATCGTGCTGAACGGTGCGGGGCTGGGCGCCGGAAACGCGAAGTCGATCGACCCGTCGGGATGCACGGTCCAACAGTTGGGCACCGGCTGCCAGAAGTACTCGTCGTCGGTCAGGCCGTCGAGGCGAGGGCGCAGCTGGTTGCGCCAGTGCCAGTCGAGCTGGTCGGCCAGTTGGGTGGTCAGATCTGCCATGGCACCGAGCTTTCCATCAGCCGGTGACAGTCGTCCCTACGCGACGGCCATATCGCGGCGCTGGCCGCGTAAAGTGCGGACATGCAGGTGATTTCGGCGGAGTCCACCGAGCTTTTCGTCGGGCCGCCGGACGCGCCGTCGCAACTGGTGCGTGTCAGCCTTGCCGGGGTGGCCGGGCCGACGCGGGTCCGCATCGACGGCGACGGTCTGCGGGGGGAGGCGGTCGCCGACGCAGGCGCCGACATCATCGAGGTTCCGGTCGCCGTCGAGCGTCCCGTCGTCGGTCAGCATCGCGCCGCGCGCGTGCACACCGGGCGCGCGGGCACACCGTTCGAGTTCGTCGTCGCCGAGCCCGGGTGGACGATGTACATGATCAGCCACTTCCACTACGACCCGGTGTGGTGGAACACGCAGGGCGCCTATACCAGCGAATGGGCCGCGGACCCGCCGGACCGGCAGGCCAACGCCTTCGAACTGGTGCACGCACACCTGGAGATGGCCCGCCGCGAGCCCGAGTACAAGTTCGTTCTGGCCGAGGTGGATTACCTCAAGCCGTACTGGGACGCCCGGCCCGAGGACCGCGCCGATTTGCGCCGCTTCCTCGCCGAGGGCCGCGTCGAGGTGATGGGCGGCACCTACAACGAACCCAACACCAATCTCACCGGGCCGGAAACGACGATCCGGAACCTGGTGCACGGCATAGGTTTTCAGCGCGACGTGCTCGGCGCCGATCCGGCCACCGCATGGCAGCTCGACGTGTTCGGCCACGATCCGCAATTTCCCGGAATGGCCGCCGATGCCGGGCTGACGTCGAGTTCGTGGGCGCGCGGGCCGCACCACCAGTGGGGCCCGACCCACTCCGGCGGTGTCGAAGGCATGCAGTTCTGCAGCGAGTTCGAGTGGATCGCGCCGTCGGGTCGCGGCCTGCTGACCCACTACATGCCCGCGCACTACGGCGCGGGCTGGGGGATGGACTCGTCGACCAGTCTGCAGGAGGCGCAGGACGCGACGTACCGGTTGTTCCGTCAGCTCAAGAGGGTCGCGCTGACGCGCAATGTGCTGCTGCCGGTGGGCACCGACTACACGCCGCCGAACAAGTGGGTGACCGCGATCCACCGCGACTGGGCCCGGCGCTACACCTGGCCGCGATTCGTCTGCGCGCTGCCGCGGGAGTTTTTCGCGGCGGTGCGCGCCGAACTCGCCGAGCGGGGGTGTGCGCCGTCGCCTCAGACCCGCGACATGAACCCGATCTACACCGGCAAGGACGTGTCATACATCGACACCAAACAAGCCAACCGGGCCGCCGAGAACGCCGTCCTGGACGCCGAGCGTTTCGCGGTGTTCGCCGCGCTGATGACCGGCGCCGAGTACCCCCAGGCCGCCTTGGCCAAGGCGTGGGTGCAGCTGGCCTACGGCGCGCACCACGACGCGATCACCGGCTCGGAATCCGACCAGGTGTACCTCGACCTGCTGACCGGCTGGCGCGACGCGTGGGAGCTGGGCCGGGCGGCCCGCGACAACTCGCTGGCGTTGCTGTCCAGCGCGATCGATACCGGCGGACGTTCGGTCGTGGTGTGGAATCCGCTGGCACACCAGCGCACCGACATCGTCACCGCCCGGCTCGACCCGCCGCTCGCGGCGGGGGCGCGGGTGCTGGGTCCCGACGGCGCCGAGCTGCCCGCGCAGGTCGAGCACGACGGCCGCTCGGTCACCTGGCTGGCGAGCGACGTGCCCTCGCTCGGGTGGCGGGCTTATCGGCTGGTGCCTGGCGGCGAAGCGGCCGGCTGGGAACCGGTGCCCGGATCCGAGATCGCCAACGAGCACTACCGGCTGGCGGTCGACCCGGCGCGCGGCGGGGCGGTCTCCTCGCTGGTTCAGGACGGCCGCCAGCTGATCGCGGCCGGCCGGGTGGGCAACGAGCTTGCCGTCTACGAGGAATACCCGGCGCACCCGAGGCAGGGCGAGGGCCCGTGGCATCTGCTGCCCAAGGGGCCGGTGGTCTGCTCGTCGGAATCGCCCGCGCGGGTCCGGGCCTACAGTGGGCCACTCGGTCAGCGGCTCGTGGTGCGCGGCGGCATCGGCACCCTGCTGCGCTACACCCAAACCATCACCCTGTGGCGGGGCGTCGCGCGGGTGGACTGCCGCACCACCATCGACGAGTTCACCGGGGAAGACCGCTTGTTGCGCCTGCGCTGGCCGTGCCCGGTTCCGGGCGCCATGCCGGTCAGCGAGGTGGGTGACGCCGTCATCGGGCGGGGTTTCGCCCTGCTGCACGACGGGTCGGAGTCCGTGGACACCGCGCGCTACTTGTGGACGCTGGACAACCCGGCCTACGGCTGGTTCGGGCTTTCGTCGGCGGCCCGGGTCCGCGTTTCGAATTCCGCCGTGCGCGCGGTGTCCGTGGCCGAGGTGGTCTCGCCGGCCGAGACGACGTCCGGACCGCTGGCCCGCGAGCTGATGGTCGCGCTGGTCCGCGCCGGCGTCACGGCTACCTGCAGCGGCGCCGACCAACCTCGCTACGGCCACCTCGCCGTCGACTCCAATCTGCCCGACGTGCGAATCGCCCTGGGCGGGCCCGGCCGCAACGCCTTCACCAAAGCCGTGCTCGCTGAGGCGGATCCGGACTACACCGCCGAACTCGAACGCCAGCTTGCCGAGACCGGCCGGGCCCGCGTGTGGGTGCCGGCGGCAACGCCGTTGGCACACGTATGGGTGCCCGGCGCCGACCTGCGCGGGGTCCGCGCCCTGCCGGTGCTCGTGATCGCCGGCTCCGACGACACCACCCTCAGCGACGAAATCGCCTCGGTGGCAACGGATCTCGATGACACCGAAATCGAGGTCGCCCAGCAGGCGCCGGCGGCGATGGAACCCTTCGAGGCCCGAACCGTCGCGCTCCTCAACAGCGGCGTTCCGAGCTTCGCCGTCGACACCGAAGGCACCCTGCACACCGCGCTGATGCGCTCGTGCACCGGTTGGCCGTCCGGCGTCTGGATCGACGGGCCCCGCCGCACCGCGCCCGACGGCACGAACTTCCAACTGCAGCACTGGACACACGATTTCGACTACGCGCTGGTGGGCGGCGAAGGGGACTGGCGGCGTGCCGGAATGCCGGCCCGCAGCGCGCAGTACTCCCACCCACTGCTTGCCGTCGTCGCGGGCGAAGGGCGGGGCGAGCTGCCGCCGACCGGATCGCTGTTGCGAGTCGAGCCCGCCGACTCGGTGCACCTCGCGGCGCTCAAGGCGGCAGGGAACCCGCTGACCGCGGGCAGCGCGAAGCCGGTCGACCCCGGTGCGGTGGCCCTGCGGCTGGTGGAAACCCGCGGCACCCCCACCCGCGTCGGCATCGGTTCGGCGCTGGGCAAGGTGAGTGCGCTCGAGCTCGCGGACCTGCTGGAAACGCCGCGGGGACGAAAACGATCGATCGACCTGGGCGGCTATCAAGTCGCCACGGTGCGGGCCCGGCTCGACGTGCCGTCCTCCCGCGGCGACGGCCGGCCCGTCGCGCTGGCCCCGAACGCCGAGACCGCCCAGCCGCTTTACGCGCGTTACTGGCTGCACAATCGCGGACCGGCTCCGCTCGGCGGGTTGCCCGCGGTCGCCCACCTGCACCCGCGCCTCGCCACCGCGCGGCCCGGCGAGAAGGCGGTGTTCCGGCTCACCGCGGCCAGCGACTGCAGCGATTCCGCGCTGGGGGGCGCGGTGGCCGTGGTGTGTCCGGACGGCTGGTCGGCCACGCCCACCGAGCGGCCGTTCACGCTGTGCAGCGGCGAGTATCGCGAGACCGACGCGGTGGTGGACATTCCGGCGAGCGCACCGCCCGGCCTCTACCCGATCCGCGCCCAGCTGCGCCTCGCCGGGGATTCGGTGCCGGCCGCGTGGCACCAGGCGGTCGAGGACGTGGCGGTGGTGGCCGTCGGCATGGACGAGGTCGACCTCGCCGATCTGCTCTACCTCGTCGACGGGCCCGCCGACGTCACGCTGCGGGCCGGCGACACGGCCCGATTGACCGTCACGGTCGGCACCCACGCCTGCGCCGGGGTCGCGCTGGAGGCGCATCTGATCAGCCCGTGGGGCACCTGGGAGTGGATCGGCCCGCCCGCGCTCGGCGCGGTCCTGCTCGCACGCGGCACGGTCGAGCTCGCGTTCGCCGTCACCCCGCCGGCATGGCTTGAACCCGGCCAGTGGTGGGCGCTGGTCCGAGTCGGCTGCGCCGGCCGGCTCGTCTACTCCCCGGCGGTGAAGGTGACGGTGAAGTGAGCGCCCGACTGGTCGCGACCGTCGCCGGCACGCCGATTGGGGTCGACGAGGTCGACGCCCGCGAGGCGCGGTTGCGCCGCGGCCCGCGCGCGGCCGCGCTGCCCGCCGGCGGCACCAGCGAGGGACGGCAGCTGCGGCGCTGGCTCACCCAATTGATCGTGACCGAACGAGTCGTCGCGGTCGAGGTGGCCGCGCGCGGTCTGACCGCGGGGGACGCCCCGGCCGAGACGGAGCTACTGCCCGACGACACGGCCCGGCTGGAGATCGGGAGCGTGGCCGCGGCCGCGCTGGCCGATCCGGCCGCGCGGGCCCTGTTCGCCGACGTCACCGCCGCGGTCCGGGTCAGCGACCAAGACGTGGCCGACTACCACGCCCGCAACCCGCTGCGGTTCGCCGCGCCGCGCCCGGGCCGCCACGGCTGGCGCGCCCCGTCGCGGGTCGGCCCGCCGCTGGGACAGGTGCGGTCCGCGATCGCCGAGCATCTGCGCGGCGCCGCCCGGCGGCGCGCCTTTCGGGTGTGGCTCGACGCGCGCACAGCGGAGCTGGTGCGGCTCGCTCCCGGCTACGAGCATCCCGGCGATCCCCACCAGCCCGACAACACCCACCGGCACTGATCGCCCATGCTCACCCTCTGCCTGGACATCGGCGGCACCAAGATCGCCGTCGGCTTGGCCGACGACGACGGTGCGCTGGTACACACGGCCATCCGCCCCACGCCGCAGGGCGTGTCGGCCGAGGAGATCTGGGCCGCGGTCGCGGCATCGATCGCCGACGCCCTCCACGCGGCCGGCGGCGGGGTCGCCGCGGTGGGCATCGCGTCGGCCGGTTCGATCGACCTGCACACCGGGTGCGTCAGCCCGATCAACATCGGGTCCTGGCGCGGGTTCCCGCTGCGGGACCGCGTCGCGGCAGCGGTGCCCGGTGTGCCCGTGCGGCTGGGTGGTGACGGCACGTGCATGGCGTTGGGCGAGCACTGGCGCGGCGCCGGACGCGGGGCGCGCTTCCTGCTGGGCATGGTGGTGTCCACCGGGGTGGGCGGCGGGTTGGTGCTCAACGGCGTCCCCTACGCCGGTCGCACCGGCAACGCCGGCCACGTCGGTCACGTGGTCGTCGACCCGGACGGCCGGCCCTGCACCTGTGGTGGCCGCGGCTGCGTCGAGACCGTCGCGGCCGGCCCGTCGTTGGCGCGCTGGGCCCGGGCCAATGGCTGGTCCGCGCCGCCCGGTGCCGGCGCCCTGGAGCTGGCCGATGGGGCGGCGCGCGGCGAGGCCGTGGCGCTGCGGGCGTTCCACCGGGGCGGCACCGCGCTGGCGGCGATGATCGCCTCGGTGGCGGCGGTCTGCGACCTCGACCTCGTCGTCATCGGGGGAGGCGTGGCGAAATCCGGTCGCGTGCTTTTCGACCCACTGCGCGCGGCACTGGCCGACTACGCCGGACTGGATTTTCTGCACGGCCTGCGTGTGGTGTCGGCAGAGCTTGGCGGCGAGGCGGGTCTAGTCGGCGCGGCCCGGCTGGCGGGGCTCACCGCGTACCCGGAGTGACGTCGACCCCGTCACCTGAGCGGAGCCGTTTTGGCTGATCGCGGGTGGTCACGCTATTGTGGTTGCCGATCCACCGAAGACCGTCGGTCACCGAGCAATCGGTTGAAGGTCCGGGAACATCCCGGCGGCCCACGCAGGAGGACGAGGCATTACCGCCGGCGTGCGCCGGCGCATTTCAACGCCCCGGCCGCTTCCTGCGCCGGGGCGTTCGTCGTTCTCCGGTGATCACAGACCACCAGTCGCACTAGGACTTTCACCTCAGGAGGTATGCATGGCCAAGGCTGACAAGGCCACCGCCGTTGCAGACATCGCCGAGCAGTTCACCGGCTCGACGGCCACCTTGATCACCGAATACCGCGGGTTGACGGTGGCCAACTTGGCCGAGCTGCGGCGGTCTCTGGCGGGGTCGGCCACCTACTCGGTGGCCAAGAACACGCTGATCAAGCGTGCGGCGTCGCAAGCCGGGATCGAGGGTCTCGACGAGCTGTTCGTCGGCCCGACGGCCATCGCGTTCGTCACCGGTGAGGCGGTTGACGCCGCCAAGGCCCTCAAGAAGTTCGCCAAGGACAACAAGGCGCTGGTCATCAAGGGCGGCTACATGGATGGCCACCCGTTGACGGTTGCCGAGGTCGAGCGCATCGCCGACCTGGAGTCCCGCGAGGTGTTGCTGGCCAAGCTGGCCGGCGCGATGAAGGGCAACCTCGCCAAGGCGGCCGGCCTGTTCAACGCGCCCGCCTCGCAGGTCGCTCGCCTGTTGGCCGCACTACAGGAAAAGAAGCCGGCCGAACCCGCCGCCGAAGCACCCGCCGAACCGGCTGCAGAAGCACCCGCCGAACCGGCTGCCGAAGCACCCGCCGAACCGGACGCAGAAGCACCCGCCGAACCGACCGCCGAAGCATCCACCGAACCGACCGCCGAAGCATCCACCGAGACATCGGCTGAAGCCGAATAACCCAACCCAAACCAACCCAGGAAGGACCCACACCATGGCAAAAATCTCAACCGACGACCTGCTCGACGTCTTCAAGGAAATGACCCTGTTGGAGCTCTCGGACTTCGTCAAGAAGTTCGAGGAGACCTTCGAGGTCACCGCGGCCGCGCCCGTCGCGGTTGCCGCTGCCGGCCCCGCCGCCGGTGGCGCACCGGCGGAGGCCGCCGAGGAGCAGTCCGAGTTCGACGTCATCCTCGAGGCCGCCGGCGACAAGAAGATCGGCGTGATCAAGGTTGTCCGCGAGATCGTCTCCGGCCTGGGCCTCAAGGAGGCCAAGGACCTGGTCGACGGCGCCCCCAAGCCGCTGCTGGAGAAGGTCGCCAAGGAGGCCGCCGACGAGGCCAAGACCAAGCTCGAGGCCGCCGGCGCCACCGTCACCGTCAAGTAGTTCACTGCACGAAACCCCCGGACTTTCCTCGGCAGGCCCGGGGGTTTCGTCTGCCTAGCCGGCGCGGATTGCCGCGTGCCGCGACTGCTCGATCCGCTCGGGTGAATCTCCCAGGGCGACAAGCAGATTCGTCGTGATCGCACCAAGGACCGGCCCGACGGCCTCGCCTTCGTTGCCATAGAAACCGGCCAGTTCCAGCATTACGAACCCGTGTATCAGCGCCCAGAACTGGGCCGCGGTCGCCACAACCGAGGCGTCGTCGTCGGCCGAGCACGCGGTGATTCGACCCGCCAGCACCGACCGGTGCACAGCCCGCACGACGTGCGCGAAGCTGGGTTGATGCTGCTCGATCTCGGAGATGGTCAGCGTCAGGACGTTCCCCGCGGGCGCGTTGATGCCGTGTGCGCTGGTACTGCCGAACATCAGCCGGTACATGTGCGGCCGTTCGATGGCATAGCGGCGATAGGCGGCCCCGACGGCCATCAGATCCGCCACCGGGTCGGCCGTCTGAGGCACCGTCAGCGCCGTGTCGAACTGACGCAGCCCCTCTTGCGCGACCTCGGCGATCAGCGAGCGCATCCCGCCGAAGTGCGTGTACACCGCCATCGTCGAGGTCCCGGCGGCACCGGCCACCTTGCGGGTCTGCAGCGCGTCGGGCCCGTTGTCGTCGAGCAGGCAGACGGCCGCGTGGAGCAGCTCGTCCCGCACGGTCCGTTCCGTCTGCGAAGTCATCCTTGCCATCTTCTCATCGGGGGCGTACGTTGCCAATAACAGCGAAATAACAATGTTATAGGAGCTCAGCCGTGACCGCCGCGCAAACTGTCAAGTCCCGCAACCCGTACCTCGAGGGCTTCCTGGCGCCGGTGAGCGCCGAAGTGACCGCGACCGACTTGCCGGTCACGGGGCACATCCCCGAACACCTCGACGGGCGCTACCTGCGCAACGGGCCCAACCCGGCCGCGGAGGTCGACCCGGCCATCTACCACTGGTTCAGCGGCGACGGCATGGTGCACGGCGTCGCGCTGCGCGACGGCAAGGCGTGCTGGTACCGCAACCGCTGGGTGCGTACTCCGCCCGTATGCGCCGCGTTGGGTGAACCGGCGCCCACGGGACTGGACCCGCGGATCGGAATGCTGTCGGTGGGTCCCAACACCAACGTGCTGGCCCACGGCGGCCGGACATTGGCGCTCGTCGAGGGAGGCGGCGCCAATTACGTGCTCACCGACGACCTGGACACCGTGGGGCCGTGTGATTTCGACGGAACCCTGTTCGGCGGTTTCACCGCGCATCCGCACCGCGACCCGGGGACCGGCGAATTGCACGCGCTGTCTTACTCATTCGCACGCGGACGGACCGTGCAGTACTCGGTGATCGACACCCAGGGACGGGCGCGGCGGACCGTGGACATCGAGGTCAGCGGGTCGCCGATGATGCACGACTTCTCGCTGACCGACAAATATGTGGTGATCTACGACCTGCCAGTGACGTTCGATCCGATTCAGATCGTGCCAGTGGAGGTGCCGCGCTGGCTGAACTCGCCGACCCGGCTGGTACTGCAGTCGTTGCTCGGTCGGGTCCGCATCCCTAGCCCGATCGCGACGATGATCAACCGCAACCCGCTGCCGTTCAACAAAATGCCCTACCGGTGGAACGCCAACTATCCGGCGCGCATCGGAGTCATGCCGCGCGAGGGCGGCAACAACGACGTCCGCTGGTTCGACATCGAACCCTGCTACGTCTACCACCCGCTCAACGCCTACTCCGAGATGCGGGACGGCACAGAGGTTTTGGTGCTCGATGTGGTCAGCTACTCGCGGATGTTCGACCGGGACCTTCGTGGTCCGGGCGACAGCCGGCCCGCGCTCGACCGCTGGACCATCAACCTGGCGACCGGTGCGGTGGCAAGCGAACGCCGCGACGATCGGCCGCAGGAGTTTCCGCGCATCAACGAGACCCTGCTTGGGGGGCCGCACCGGTTCGGCTACACCGTCGGCGTGGACGGCGGGTATCTCTCCGGCGGCGCGTCCGACATGTCCACCGCGCTGTACAAGCATGACTACGCGACGGGGTCCAGCACGGTGGCCGCCCTGGACCCCGCCCTTTTGATCGGCGAGATGTCTTTTGTGCCCAACCCCGGCGCCGACCCGCGGAACACCGGCGAGGACGACGGCATCCTGATGGGCTACGGCTACCACCGCGGCCGCGACGAAGGCCAGCTGATCTTGTTGGATGCGCAGACTCTCGAGCCGGTAGCGACGGTGCATCTGCCGCAGCGGGTGCCCATGGGCTTCCACGGCAACTGGGCGCCGGCCAGCTAACGCCGGCTTAGACACGTGTTGACCAGCGTGGTCAGCGCTGATCTCGAGTTGGGTAATTTTTCCCCCGGGTGCTGTGCAACCCTGATGCGGCGCCTCGGGCGTGCGCTACAGTGACTCAAGCCACAACAAACGGGCAGGTTGCGGGCACGAGCGTCGACGGAAGGATTCCCCATGGGCGTCGCTATCGAGGTGAATGGACTCACGAAGTCCTTCGGTTCCTCGAGGATCTGGGAAGACGTGACGTTGGATATCCCCGCCGGGGAGGTCAGCGTCCTGCTGGGGCCGTCGGGTACCGGCAAATCGGTGTTCCTCAAGTCCCTCATCGGTCTGCTGCGTCCGGAACGCGGCTCGATCATGATCGACGGCACCGACATCATCGAATGTTCGGCCAAGGAGCTCTACGAGATCCGCACGCTGTTCGGCGTCATGTTTCAGGACGGCGCCCTGTTCGGCTCGATGAATCTGTATGACAACACGGCGTTCCCGTTGCGCGAGCACACCAAGAAGAAGGAAAGCGAAATCCGTGACATCGTCATGGAGAAGCTGGAAATGGTCGGTCTTGGTGGTGACGAAAAGAAGTTCCCCGGGGAGATCTCCGGCGGTATGCGCAAGCGCGCGGGCCTGGCCCGCTCGTTGGTGCTCGACCCGCAGATCATCCTGTGTGACGAGCCCGACTCGGGTCTCGACCCCGTCCGTACCGCCTACCTGAGCCAGCTGATCCTCGACATCAACGCCCAGATCGACGCAACCATCCTGATCGTCACGCACAACATCAACATCGCCCGCACCGTGCCGGACAACATGGGCATGCTGTTCCGCAAGCATCTGGTGATGTTCGGTCCCCGCGAGGTCTTGCTGACCAGCGACGAGCCCGTGGTGCGGCAGTTCCTCAACGGCCGCCGCATCGGGCCGATCGGTATGTCGGAGGAAAAGGACGAGGCCACCATGGCCGAAGAGCAGGCCATGGTCGACGCGGGTCACCACTCCGGCGGCGTCGAGGAGATCGAGGGCGTACCGCCCCAGATCGTCGCGACTCCCGGCATGCCCGAGCGCAAGGCGGTCGCGCGGCGCCAGGCCCGGGTGCGCGAGATCCTGCACACCCTGCCCAAGAACGCCCAGGCAGCGATCCTCGACGATCTCGAGGGCACTCACAAATACCAGGCGAACGAGTTCGGCGGCTAGCGCGCGGCACCGCCGAAGGCAACTGCGCGACCAGCACGGTTCGGCGGGTTTCGTCGCCGCGCGCGCCCGATAAGCCGCGACCCGAAGTTTTCACGATAACTTCGCGCAACTTGCCGCTCTTCCTCTTGACGGCGGGGCGTAAACGGGTCAGTCTGTTGGGCAGCATGTGCCGTCGGGAACGCAAGATGCCAGCCAGCGCCGATGTTCCCTGGATGGGTACTTGAGGAATGCGCGCGCCTGCGCTATTGTTGGACGTTGCGCTGGCTACCTCCTGCCCACCTCACCCGCCACTCGACACCGTGGTCTTAGCCTGAGCCCCTTCTTCGGCCCAGCTATTTAGTTGCGCGCGTGAGATCTGGGCAGATCGTTCGCCGGCCTAACCGACACAATTCGCGGCGAACAGGCCCGGTGGCCCCGGTTCTCGTGAGTCGCACGAGGTGCTGGAAGGATGCATCTTGGCAGATTCCCGCCAGAGCAAGCGTCGCCAAAAAAGTTCCACCAATGGCTCCGTTCCTGGAGCACCCAACCGAATTTCCTTCGCTAAGCTCCGCGAACCGCTCGAGGTTCCGGGGCTTCTTGACGTGCAAACCGACTCGTTCGAGTGGTTGATCGGCTCGCCGCGCTGGCGCGAGGCCGCGTCGGCACGCGGAGATGTGAAGCCGGTGGGTGGCCTCGAAGAGGTGCTCTACGAGCTCTCTCCGATCGAGGACTTCTCCGGCTCGATGTCCCTGTCGTTCTCGGACCCCCGGTTTGACGAGGTCAAGGCGCCGGTCGACGAGTGCAAAGACAAGGACATGACGTACGCGGCCCCGCTGTTCGTCACGGCGGAGTTCATCAACAACAACACCGGTGAGATCAAGAGCCAGACGGTGTTCATGGGTGACTTCCCGATGATGACCGAGAAGGGCACGTTCATCATCAACGGCACCGAGCGCGTCGTGGTCAGCCAGCTGGTGCGCTCACCGGGTGTGTACTTCGACGAGTCGATCGACAAGTCGACTGAGAAGCTGCTGCACAGCGTCAAGGTGATTCCCAGCCGCGGCGCGTGGCTGGAGTTCGACGTCGACAAGCGCGACACCGTCGGCGTGCGCATCGACCGCAAGCGCCGCCAGCCAGTCACCGTGCTGCTCAAGGCGCTCGGCTGGAACAACGAGCAGATCACCGAGCGGTTCGGTTTCTCCGAGATCATGATGTCCACGCTGGAGAAGGACAACACCGCCGGCACCGACGAGGCGCTGCTGGACATCTACCGCAAGCTGCGTCCGGGCGAACCGCCGACCAAGGAGTCCGCGCAGACGCTGCTGGAGAACCTCTTCTTCAAGGAGAAGCGCTACGACCTGGCCCGCGTCGGCCGTTACAAGGTCAACAAGAAGCTCGGCCTGCACGCCGGTGAGCCGATCACCAGCTCGACGCTGACCGAGGAAGACGTCGTCGCCACCATCGAATACCTGGTGCGCCTGCACGAGGGGCAGGCCACGATGACCGTCCCCGGCGGCACCGAGGTGCCGGTGGAGACCGACGACATCGACCACTTCGGCAACCGCCGGTTGCGCACCGTGGGCGAGCTGATCCAGAACCAGATCCGGGTCGGCATGTCGCGGATGGAGCGCGTCGTCCGCGAGCGGATGACCACTCAGGACGTCGAGGCGATCACGCCGCAGACGCTGATCAACATCCGGCCGGTCGTCGCCGCGATCAAGGAGTTCTTCGGCACCAGCCAGCTGTCGCAGTTCATGGACCAGAACAACCCGCTGTCGGGTCTGACGCACAAGCGCCGGCTGTCGGCGCTGGGCCCGGGTGGTCTGTCGCGCGAGCGCGCCGGGCTGGAGGTCCGCGACGTGCACCCGTCCCACTACGGCCGGATGTGCCCGATCGAGACCCCGGAGGGTCCGAACATCGGTCTGATCGGGTCGCTCTCGGTATACGCGCGGGTCAACCCGTTCGGCTTCATCGAGACGCCGTACCGCAAGGTGGTCGACGGTGTGGTCAGCGACGAGATCGAATACCTGACCGCCGACGAGGAGGACCGCCACGTGGTGGCGCAGGCCAACTCGCCGATCGACGACGACGGCCGCTTCACCGAGGCGCGCGTCCTGGTCCGCCGCAAGGCGGGCGAGGTCGAGTACGTGTCCTCGTCCGAGGTGGACTACATGGACGTCTCGCCGCGCCAGATGGT
>NZ_MBEM01000256.1:0-31562 GCF_001954045.1 Mycobacterium sp. SP-6446
GATCCTCCGGTGCGGTGGAAAGTCCTGCGGCAGTGGCGCATAGTCGGCCGGCGGCGGGACGTAGGTGTTGACCGTGTCGGCTACGTTGGTGCACCCGCTCACCGAAACACGCCTGCCGACGCTCGCGCACACGTCGGCGTTGGCCACGCCGGAGGGCTGCACGACGGCATATATCTCAGGAATCGATGTAAGGGCCAACACAGTTATGCCCGCGGCGGTCCAAGACCGCATCAACAGATTCATCGCGATCTCCTTTCCGTCACTCCGATCGCGTTATGGGGCGGCGCCCTGGCCAAGTAATGGAGTCCACTGGCAACGCTGCCTGATGTCGGTTAGCGGCTGGCGGATTGCTTCCAGGTCGGCTTGCTCTTGTGGGTTGGCGCTGAAGTAGTTCTGGACGTCGCCTTGGATCTGATCCTTGGGCTGATCCTGAAGCCCGGTGTAGAAGCCATTCACGTCGGGGTGAGTGAACAGATAGGTCGAGAGCGACGTGGCAACCCCGGCCGCGACACCGGCTACGTCCGCGGCTGTGCAGTTGGGCGGGCGCGGCGGCGGGTCAGCCGCGGCGGTCCCCGCGGTGGCGCACCACAGCGCGCCGGTGGCCGCCACAGCGCCGATCGCGCCGACGACCACTCGGCGCGAAACGATTTCTGAGAGGAACATGTCTGGCTCCTTCCTCCGGTAAACAATCTGGCCGCACCCGATAGCTGCCTCAAGCTAAGTAGACATCAACAACGGCCTGCAGCGATACAGCTACGCCGCCGCGATCGTCGACATCAGCGGACGGAGCGTCTTGAACAGCGGCTGCCTATCGCGCAGATAGAAGTGGCCGCCCCGGAGGATCTGCACGGAGAAGTCCGCCGTTGTCCGCGAACGCCATTCGCGCAAGTCCGATTCACTCACGAGCGGGTCCTCGCTGCCGCCAAAGACATGAATCGGGCACGGCAGCTGGGCTGTGTCGTCTTCCTCGTCGGTCATGCACAGCCGCAAGTCGTGTCGAGTGGTGGTGACGGCTCGCTCGTGCAGAGTCGGCCACCGCGTTAGCTGCGGAGGCAGCCCGCCCAGGTCCGACAGCAGCGTCGCAAGCTGGTCGTCGTCGAGGAGGTCCACGACATGCAGTGGCGGCGGAAGGTGCGGTGGGCCATAGGCCGACAGAAAGACCGCCCGCGGCAGCGGCGATCCCTGCGCGGCGCGCACGCACGCCAACCGGTATGCCTGCAGGGCGCCGAAACTGTGGCCGAAGAACATGTGCGGTTCGTCAAGATCGGTCCGCAGCTGATCGTTCAGCTCGTCGACGAGCTGCCGCAGTGTGGTGAAGCGCTGCCGGTCGGCGACCTCGACCGGAATCACGTCGACCGCCGGCCTCAGCGCCTTACCCCAGGCGTTGAATGCCAACCCGCCGCCCCCGGCGTGGTGAAAGCAGAACAACTTCACGGTGTCAGTCGTCTTTCTCGTCGAGGCTTACCGAATCCGCGATCCGACAAGCCCTTTGAGGGGATGCCGGAGGAAACCCTGCGGTCGCGGGTGTCGACGGCGGGTTTTCGTCGCCGGGCCCGGGTGGCCTGCGTTCACCAGCTTCAGCTCGTCGGCCAGCGCCTTGACCATGAAGTGGATCTGTTCGGATGAGTGGCAGCTGGTGACAAAGAATCGAATCCGCGCTTCTTCTTCCGGCACGGCGGGAAAGATGATCGGGTCGGCATTGATGCCGCGCCGCTGCAGGGCATACGAGAGTTGCAGAGCCTTGGTCGAGCTGCCGACGACGACCGGGATCATCGGGGCGCACGCTGGGTGGCCGGTGTCGATGTCGGCTTCTCGAGCCAGGCTCATGAAGAGCGCTTCATTCGCGCGGCGCCGGCGCAGGTGTTCGAGTAGCGTCCAGCGCCCGGTGGCTCTCCGTTTTGCCGCCGCAGGCGCGATCGCGTCGACGCAAGAGTTGGTGTTCATGCTGTGCTCCGTACTTTCGTGGGGCCGACCCGGGTGGGCCGCGCTCACAGGTAGGAGCGTCAGGCTCGACCAACGTGGACAGTTTTTTCCGAAGGACTTTCTGTGCCGGCGGCGGAGGAACAGTATGGAGAGGGGGTTCGGACCCAGAGGAGGAACCGATGACCCCAGACGGTTTGAGTAGTCGCATAGGTTTGGGCGCCGCGTCGCTCGCGATTGCACTTGCGCTTCCCTCAGTCGCCTCCGGCGATACTCCGTCCTGGAACGGCGAGTACGCGATCACGTTCATCGTCGGTCCCAAGGACGGGACCAGCGTGGCGGCCAGTCAGCCGGAGGTGCAGTACACCGATACCTACACGTTCCATTCGAGCTGTGCGAGCGGCAAGTGTGTCGCCACGATCGTCGGCGGGCCGCCGCCGAGGAACCCGACGGTTCCGCAACCGGTCCAATTCACCTGGGACGGGTCGTCATGGACGCAAGTCAGCGATTTCCAATGGGATTGCATGATGCCCGACACCTCCATCCAATGGAGTCCGGCCCGAGGCACAACCCGCTACACGCCCCAACCCGACGGGTCACTGTCCGGCACCATGCACACCGACATCCTGAGCGGGCCGTGCCAGGGGACACTTGACATCAACATGACTGCCCAGCGCGTGTGAAAGTCGTGCGCGATCGCCGAGATCTTTCTCATCGCGACTTGCTGAAATCGCTGTGCGGCAAGCTAATTGGGGATAGTTGAAAATTTGCGGACCTAGCTGCGCGTGTTCAGCAGCTCCAGCTCCTCGGCCAATGCGTTGACCATGAACCGGATCTGGTCTTCCGAGTAGCAGCTGGCAACAAAGAACTGCAGGCCCGCTCTGTCTTCCGGCGCAAAAAGGATCGGGTAGGCATTGATGCCGCGCCGCATCAGGGCGCCCGACAGGCGTAGCGCCTTGATCGAGCTGCCGACGATGCACGGGATCACGGGGCTGTCGGCGCGTTCCTCGGTTGCGATGCCGGCTTCGTGCGCCAGACTCAGGAAAAGCGCGGCATTCTGGCGGCGCCGGCGTTGGTGTTCGAGTAGTGCCCGGCGCCCAGTGGCTCTACGTATCGCCGCCGCGGGCCCGATCATGTCCAGGCAGGGGTTGATGTTCACGCTGTGCTCCGTACTTTCGTGGGCGGACCCGTGTGGACCGCGCTCACAGGTAGGAGCGTCCGACTCGGCTAACGCGGACAGTTTTTCCGGAGAACTTTGGGAACCCGCGGTCGGGCGACTGTCCCCGGCCGCAATCGGGGCGGACGGACCTGCAAACGGCCCTGGTGAGGAAGCTCCCCGGCAGGAGCTCAGCGGATAACGATGCCGACACGGCCCAGGCATGAGCCGACGCGGCGTCCGCGTACAGTTCAGCCTTTGCGGGCGACGTCTTGGCTCAGGATCTGGGGCCAGGTCTCGACATCGGCCGGGGTATGCGCCACGGTGAGCGTGGACCGCGGCATCAGTGCGGCAAGCGATTCCGCTGTCGACATCGGATGCGCGGGGTCGCCGACCCAGGCCAGAATCGTCGTCGGCACATCGATTCGTGCGACCGCTTCGCGAGCGGGCAGATCGCTGAGGGCCGCGCCCCGAAACAGTGACGGCAGCAGCGCGTCGGCCACATCGGGAACCGTTTCGGGCGCGCCGACCGTGGCTGGCGGCGGAGTCGCCCCACGCGCCGACGCGATGAATGCCCCCACTCCCTCGGTTTCGATCAATTCGGCCGCAACCTGGTAGATCGCCGCCTGCGCGGGCCGGGTTTCCCACGCGGTGGCCGGCACCATCAGCGTGAGGCCGGCGAAGCGGTCCGGCTGGCGGGCGGCAGCGTGCAGCAGCGTGCCGGCACCCATGGACGGGCCGACTCCGTGCACCCGCTCGCCGGGAAACCATTTGTCGAGCAGCTGCAGAAGATCCTCGGCAAGGCTTTCCCATCGGTAATCCTCCGGGACCTTGCGCCCTGTCGACTTGCCATGGCCGCGCGCGTCGTACCGCAGCAGTCGGGTTCCGCTGAGGCCCCTGCCGAGGTCGAGATTGAGCACCCGGTCACGCGCGCGGCTGGAGGTGAGCCCGTGCAGTTGAACTACCGGATGACCGCCTTCGTCGCTCAGTTCAACCGCGAGCTCTGCTCCGGGAACCACGAAAGTGGACATCACCCAACTCGTTTCACGACCCGACGGCTCGCCCCGCGCTGACCGAGCATCCAGGCTAACTGGGGCGTTAGGGTACCGCCATGCGGCTGACGAACGTGGCGCACCTGCGGCTACCCTTCGGACGACTCTGGGGCTACGACGTGTCGGTGTCTGACCTCGGCCGGCAGCTCCCGGTGTCTTTCGACCAGCGCATACACGTTTGTGCGGGCGCACGACCCGGCTCCTGGATGGCTCTGTCCATTCGGTTGCCGGCGGGGGTGAGCCGCCAATCGTTGGCCGATGCGTGGCTGGGCGTGATCGCCCGCCACGGCACCCTCCGAACGGCATTCACACCCGGGGCGGACGGCGATCCGCAGCTGCATGAGATCGATATTCGCCCGGGCAAGTGGGTAGAGCACGAGATCACTCCGGGCCAGGCGGTCAACGACGCACTGCGAGTAGTTCTCAATGCGACATGCTCGCCCTATCAGCGGCCCTCACATCGGTTGTGTGTGTTGGAGACTGCCGCCGGATTGACGGTGGTGATCGCTGCCGACCACGCCCACGTGGACATGTGGTCGATGCTGGTGATTGCCCGGGACCTGTTGTCGATGCTCGCCGACGCGCGGATCGGACGCACGTCGTCGCCGCAGCCGCCGCCGGCATTTGTCGTGCACACCCAAGCACTGTTGGACCGTCCCGCCGCACCGGAACGCGTGCGCGCGCGATGGGCACAAATCATCAGCGACAGCGGCGGGGTGATGCCACGGTTTCCGCTGCCGTTGGGTGCGTCCGGGCCGCATCCGGAACGCGTTGAAGTGCGTGACGTGTTCGATGTCGATGACGGCGCCGCGTTCGTCGCGCGGGCGCGCGACGACGGTGTCTCGACGCTGGCACTCGCGGTGGTCGCCATGACTGCGGTGACCCGCGAGTTGGCCGGGGCGCCGCTGCGCGCGGTCTTCCCCGTGCACAGCCGATTTGAAGACAAATGGCACGACTCGGTGGGCTGGTTCATCACCAACTCGGTCCTGGAGTCGGCGGTTGCCGAGCCGCACGCCGCGGCCGCCGCCGTCAAAGAAGCCGTGCAGCTCGGTTCCTGGCCACTGGCCGACGTACTGGCTCCATGGGGTGGAATGCCCATCGCGCCAGGCATGTTCGCGATTTCCTGGCTGGACCAAAGCAGGCTTCCGGTGCGCATCGACTCGGTCGGACTCGACGCCCAGTATGTGAGCGCGAGCGTTGACACCGACGGCGTCATGCTCTGGTTCATCCAGGACGAGTCGGGGCTACATCTGCGATGCCGCTACCCGGATACCGCGGAGGCACGAACCAACGTCGGGGCGTGGCTGGACCTGTTGGTGGCGCGCCTACAGGCACTCGCGCAGTCCTCGGTTCGAGGACTGCTGCAGGTAGCGGGCCGTACATATCGGGTGCAGCGCGCGACGCGCGAACACGTGGGGGTGATCGCCCAGCTGCTCTCCGACGACGAATTCGGTCAGGATCGCGAAGACGCCGAACTCGAACGCTACGAGGCGGCCTACGACATCGTCGTTCGCAACCGATCCAACTATCTCGGGGTCGTCCTGGACGGTTCCGATACGGTCGTCGCGACTGTGCAATTGACCATCATCCCCGGCCTTTCCCGCGGCGGCGCCACCCGGCTGCAGATCGAGGGATTACGGGTCGCCAAAGCCGAACGCGCACAGGGTCTTGGCACTGCACTTGTCGAGTGGGCGCACAGCTACGGCCGAGCGCGCGGGGCACGGCTGGCGCAGGTGACCACCGACGAGGCTCGCGAAAGGGCCCGGGCGTTCTATCGCCGGCTCGGGTACCACGCCGCCCACGTCGGGCTGAAATGCACGATCTGAGTCCGGTTTACTCCAGTGGCGCTCAAAAACCACCTCTGACCTGCTTAAATGCATTGTGCCCCCGGCAGGATTCGAACCTGCGGCCTTCTGCTCCGGAGGCAGACGCTCTATCCCCTGAGCTACGGGGGCGCGACAACATAGTCGTTGCGCCATTGGGCCCCGACAGACTAACGCATCGCGGCGGCCGCGCGGTCACCGCAATGGATTCGGGCATAGGCGCGGCAGCCAATAGGATGGACGCTCGTGACCCCCGCTGACCTGGCCGAGCTGCTCAAGACCACCGCCTCCGCGGTGTTGGCGCAGCGCGGCCTGGACACGGCGGCGCTGCCCCCGACGATCACGGTGGAGCGGCCGCGCAACCCCGAGCACGGCGACTATGCCAGCAACCTGGCCATGCAGCTGGGCAAGAAAGTCGGCGCTAATCCGCGTGAGCTGGCCGGATGGCTCGCCGAAGCGCTGGCCCAGGCCGACGGCATCGCCTCGGCCGAAGTCGCCGGGCCGGGTTTCATCAACCTGCGCCTAGAGGCGTCGGCCCAGGCCAAGGTCGTCAACGACGTGATCGACGCCGGGGACAGCTACGGCCATTCCGGCGCGCAGGCCGCCCACAAGGTCAACCTGGAATTCGTCTCGGCCAACCCGACCGGACCGATCCACATCGGCGGTACCCGCTGGGCCGCCGTCGGCGACGCGCTGGGCCGCCTGCTGTCCACGCAGGGCGCCGACGTGGTGCGCGAATACTATTTCAACGACCACGGCGCCCAGATCGACCGCTTCGCCAGCTCGCTGATCGCCGCGGCCAAAGGCGAACCGGCACCGGCCGACGGCTACGCCGGCACGTACATCACCGACATCGCCGCGCAGGTTTTGCAGAAGGCACCCGACGCGCTGAGCCTGCCCGAACCGGACATGCGCGAGACCTTTCGCGCAATCGGCGTCGACTTGATGTTCACCCACATCAAAAAGTCGTTGCACGAGTTCGGCACCGACTTCGACGTCTACACCCACGAAGACTCGATGCACACCAGCGGCCGCGTCGACCAGGCCATCGCAAGGCTGCGGGAGACCGGCAACATCTACGAGAAGGACGGCGCAACCTGGTTGCGCACCAGCGCTTTTGGTGACGACAAGGACAGGGTCGTGATCAAGAGCGACGGCAAGCCGGCCTATATCGCCGGTGACATTGCCTACTACTTGGACAAGAGGCAACGCGGCTTCGACCTGTGCATCTACATGCTCGGCGCCGACCATCACGGATACATCGCCCGGCTCAAGGCCGTGGCCGCCGCGTTCGGCGACGACCCGGCCACCGTCGAGGTGCTCATCGGGCAGATGGTCAACCTGGTCCGCGACGGCCAGCCGGTCCGCATGAGCAAGCGGGCGGGAACGGTGATCACGCTCGACGACCTGGTCGAGGCCATCGGGGTCGACGCCGCGCGCTACAGCCTGATCCGCTCGTCGGTGGACACACCGATCGACATCGACCTGGCGCTGTGGTCCTCGGCGTCGAACGAAAACCCGGTCTATTACGTGCAATACGCGCATGCGCGGCTTTCCGCGCTGGCCCGCAACGCCGCCGAACTGGGTCTCGTCCCCGACACCGCGCACCTCGAGCTGCTCAGCCACGACAAGGAGGGCGCGCTGCTGCGCACCATCGGCGAATTCCCGCGGGTACTCAACACGGCGGCCTCCCTGCGCGAACCCCACCGCGTATGCCGCTACCTGGAAGACCTCGCCGGTGACTACCACCGGTTCTATGACTCGTGCCGGGTGTTGCCGCAGGGCGATGAACAGCCCACCGACCTGCACACCGCGCGGCTGGCGCTGTGCCAGGCCGCTCGCCAGGTCATCGCCAACGGGCTGGCGATCCTCGGAGTCACCGCCCCGGAGCGAATGTGAACGTCCATCCCGCCGGTCCCCGGCACGCCGAAGAGACCCGGCACACCGAGAGTCCGCCGCGGCCGCAATCCGCCGAGGAGCTGCTGCGGTTGGCACCGAATGTGTGGCCGCGCAACATAGCTCGCGACGAAGCCGGTGTCGCCAGCATCGCCGGAGTGCCGCTGACCGACCTCGCCCAGGAGTACGGCACCCCGCTGTTCGTCATCGACGAAGACGACTTTCGCTCGCGCTGTGCAGAGATCGCGTCGGCCTTCGGCGGCGGCCACAACGTGCACTACGCCGCCAAGGCTTTCCTGTGCAGCGAGGTCGCGCGCTGGATCGACGAGGAAGGCCTGTCGCTCGACGTGTGCACCGGCGGCGAGCTGGCGGTGGCGCTGCACGCCGACTTCCCGCCGGAGCGGATCACCTTCCACGGCAACAACAAATCGGTCGCGGAGCTGACAGCCGCGGTGAAAGCCGGTGTGGGCCATGTCGTTTTGGACTCGATGACCGAAATCGAGCGCCTCGAGTCGATCGCGGCCGAGGCCGGTGTCGTCCAGGACGTCTTCGTTCGTCTCACCGTCGGCGTTGAAGCCCACACCCACGAGTTCATCTCCACCGCGCACGAGGACCAGAAGTTCGGCCTGTCGGTGGCAAGCGGCGCGGCGTTGGCGGCGGTGTCCCGGGTGTTCGACACCGATCACCTGCGACTGGTCGGGTTGCACAGCCATATCGGTTCGCAGATCTTCGACGTCGCCGGGTTCGAACTGGCCGCGCACCGCGTCATCGGCCTGCTCCACGAGCTCGTCGACCAGTTCGGGATCGACAAGACCGCGCAGATCTCGACGGTGGATCTTGGTGGCGGCCTGGGTATTTCGTATCTGGCCTCCGACGATCCACCGCCGATGGCCGAACTCGCGGCCAAGTTGAGCGCCGTCGTGAGCAGCGAGTCGGCGGCGGTCGGGTTGTCCGCACCCAGGCTGGTCGTCGAGCCCGGCCGCGCCATCGCCGGACCGGGCACCATCACCTTGTATGAGGTCGGCACCGTCAAGGACGTCGACGTGAGCGCCACGGCGAACCGGCGCTACGTCAGCGTCGACGGCGGCATGAGCGACAACATCCGAACGGCGCTCTATGACGCCCAATACGATGTCCGGCTGGTCTCGCGGGTCAGCGATACGCCGGCGGCGCTGGCCCGCATCGTCGGAAAACACTGCGAGACCGGTGATATCGTCGTGCGCGACGCGTGGGTGCCCGGCGACCTGCGCCCCGGCGACTTGCTGGGAGTGGCGGCCACCGGCGCCTACTGCTATTCGCTCTCGAGTCGTTACAACATGATCGGCCGGCCCGCCGTGGTCGCCGTGCGTGCGGGGCGGTCCCGCCTGATCCTGCGCCGCGAGACGGTCGACGATCTGCTGAGTCTGGAAGTGAGGTGAACTGTGCCCGGTGACGAAAAGCCGGTCGGCGTGGCGGTACTGGGTTTGGGCAACGTCGGCAGCGAGGTTGTCCGGATCATCGAGGACAGCGCGCAAGACCTCGCCGCTCGCGTCGGTGCACCCGTGGTGCTCCGCGGCGTCGGAGTGCGCCGCGTCGCTGACGATCGCGGCGTCCCGATCGAGCTGCTGACCGACAACGTCGAAGAGCTCGTCTCGCGCAAGGACGTGGACATCGTCGTGGAATTGATGGGGCCGGTGGAGCCGTCCCGCAAGGCGATCCTGTGCGCCCTCGAGCACGGCAAGTCCGTCGTCACGGCGAACAAGGCGTTGTTGTCCACCTCCACCGGGGAGTTGGCCCAGGCCGCGGAAAGCGCGCACGTCGACCTGTATTTCGAGGCGGCGGTCGCGGGCGCTATCCCGGTCATCCGGCCGCTCACCCAATCACTGGCCGGTGACACCGTGCACCGGGTGGCCGGCATCGTCAACGGCACCACCAACTACATCCTTTCGGAGATGGACAGCACCGGTGCCGACTACGAGAGCGCGCTGGCCGACGCGAGCGCGCTGGGCTACGCCGAGGCCGACCCCACCGCGGATGTCGAGGGCTACGACGCCGCGGCCAAGGCCGCGATTCTGGCTTCCATCGCCTTCCACACCCGGGTGACCGCCGACGACGTCTACCGCGAAGGCATCACCGAGATCACCCCGGCGGACTTCGTGTCCGCACGGTCCTTGGGATGCAACATCAAGCTGCTGTCCATCTGCGAGCGCATCACGGGCGACGATGGCCAGCAACGGGTTTCGGCGCGCGTCTATCCGGCGCTGGTGCCCATGTCGCATCCGCTGGCCACCGTCAACGGGGCATTCAACGCCGTTGTCGTCGAGGCCGAGGCCGCGGGCCGGCTGATGTTCTATGGCCAGGGGGCCGGGGGAGCGCCCACCGCATCGGCGGTGACCGGCGACCTGGTGATGGCCGCCCGCAACCGGGTGCTGGGCAGCCGTGGTCCGAGGGAGTCCCGGTATGCCCAACTGCCCATCGCACCAATGGGTTTCATCAACACCCGCTATTACGTCAGCATGAACGTCGCCGACAAGCCCGGCGTCTTGTCTTCGGTGGCGGCGGAATTCGCCAAGCGTGAGGTGAGCATCGCCGAGGTCCGCCAGGAAGGCGTGGTCGACGACGGTGGGCGACGGGTGGGAGCCCGCATCGTGGTGGTCACGCACACCGCCACCGACGCCGCGCTCTCCGAAACCGTCGATGCCCTAGCCGATTTGGACTCCGTCCACGGCGTGGCGAGCGTGCTGCGACTGGAAGGGACCAGCCTATGAGCGCCCCCCGGGCAACCCCGACGGCCACGCACCAACCGTGGCCGGGCGTGATCGCGGCGTACCGCGACCGGTTACCGGTCGGCGACGATTGGACGCCGGTCACGCTGCTCGAGGGCGGCACGCCGCTGATCGCGGCGACCCGGCTGTCGGAAAAGACCGGCTGCACCGTCCATCTCAAGGTCGAGGGCCTCAATCCCACCGGCTCCTTCAAGGACCGGGGCATGACGATGGCCGTCACCGACGCGTTGGCCCGCGGCCAGCAGGCGGTGTTGTGCGCGTCGACGGGCAACACCTCGGCGTCGGCGGCCGCATATGCCGCCCGCGCCGGGATCACCTGCGCGGTGCTGATACCCCAGGGCAAGATCGCGATGGGCAAGCTGGCGCAGGCGGTAATGCACGGCGCCAAGATCATCCAGATCGACGGCAATTTCGACGACTGCCTGGAACTGGCCCGCAAGATGGCCGCCGACTTCCCGACGATCTCGTTGGTCAACTCGGTCAACCCGGTGCGCATCGAGGGCCAGAAGACGGCGGCCTTCGAGATCGTCGACGCGCTGGGCGCCGCACCGGACGTACATGCCCTTCCCGTCGGCAACGCCGGCAACATCACCGCGTACTGGAAGGGCTACACCGAATATCACCAAGCGGGTGTGATCGACAAGATGCCCCGCATGCTGGGCACCCAGGCCGCCGGCGCGGCGCCGTTGGTGTTGGGTGAACCGGTCAGGCACCCCGAAACCATTGCCACCGCGATCCGGATCGGCGCGCCGGCGTCGTGGACGGCCGCGGTCGCGGCGCAGCAGCAATCGAACGGGCGTTTCCTGGCCGCCACAGACGACGAGATTCTTGCGGCATATCACTTGGTCGCCAGCTGCGAAGGCGTGTTCGTCGAGCCGGCCTCCGCCGCCAGCATCGCGGGGCTGCTCAAGGCCGTCGACGACGGTTGGGTCGCCCGCGGGTCGACGGTGGTGTGTACGGTGACCGGCAATGGCCTCAAGGATCCCGACACCGCACTGCGGGACATGCCGAGCGTGTCTGCCCTGCCCGTCGATCCCGTGCTTGTCGTCGAGAAGTTGGGGCTGGCCTAGTGGTTAAGGCCTTTTGGTGAGCCAGGTACTGCCAGCCGGGCTGCTGGCGAGCGCCGTGGTGTCGGCGTCCAGTGCGAACCTCGGCCCGGGTTTCGACAGCATCGGCCTGGCCCTGAGTCTGATCGACGAGATCATCGTGGAGACAACGGATTCCGGCCTGACCGTCGAAGTCGAGGGGGAGGGTGCCGGGCAGGTGCCACTCGGTCCCGAGCATCTTGTGGTGCGTGCCGTCGAGTGCGGGTTGCGCGCCGTGGGAGTCAAGGCCGCGGGCCTGGTGGTGCGCTGCCGCAACGCCATCCCGCATTCGTGTGGCCTGGGTTCATCCGCCGCGGCGGTGGTCGGCGGCCTGGCGGCGGTGAACGGCCTTGTCGCACAGACGGATTCGACGCCGCTGACCAACTCCGAGCTGATCCAGCTGTCCTCCGAGTTCGAAGGTCATCCCGACAATGCCGCGGCGGCGGTGTTGGGTGGCGCGGTGGTGTCGTGGACGGACCGCACGGGCAACGATGCCAAATACTCGGCGGTGCCGCTGCGACTTCATCCCGGCATCCATCTGTACTGTGCGATCCCCGAAGCGCGCTCGTTGACCGCGGAGACCCGGGTGCTGTTGCCCGCCCAGGTCAGCCACGACGATGCGACGTTCAATGTCAGCCGCGCCGCGTTGCTGGTGGTGGCGCTGACCGAGCGGCCGGATCTGTTGATGGCGGCCACCGAGGATGTTCTCCATCAACCCCAGCGCGCCCCGGCGATGCCCGCCTCGTCGGAATATTTGCGACTGCTGCGGCGTAATAACGTGGTAGCGACACTTTCGGGGGCTGGCCCGTCGCTCATCGCTTTGACCACTGAGCCGGAACTGCCCTCGGAAGTGCTGGAGTACGGCGCCGCGAACGGATTTACCATCACCGAGATGACCGCCGGCGAAGCAGTTCGCTGGAGTCCGGGAGTCACGGTTCCCAGTTAATCCACAGCGTGGCCGGAGGGTTTGCTTGCTTCCGGCAGGGATGCGGGTTATCCTCGGAGCCGTCCAGCAATCGCAGGATCTGCATCTGCATACTTACTGCCTTGCCGCTAGGACAACACCAATTCTTCTCGTGAACGAGGTTCGCCGCTTACTCCGCCGATCAAGGCGATCACCGTTGCAGAGTCGATGATTGGTCGCACTCGGCAATTTGGCTGAATGCAACGAACCCCCGTATCACGTGATCAACGGGGGAAGAAAGGAAATCCGTGACCGATACGGACCTGTTCACGGCGAGCGAAAGTACCGACGGCAGTCAGCCGTCGAGTCCCGTGAACACAGAAACGCCAGACACCAAAAGCGATGTCTCGGTTGGTTCCCTGTCCACCATGGTGCTGCCCGAGCTGCGCGCGCTGGCTAACCGTGCCGGCGTCAAGGGGACGTCAGGCATGCGCAAAAACGAACTGATCGCAGCGATTCAGGAAATCCGGGGACAGGCCAACGGTGCGTCGGCCCCCGCTGCCTCTTCTGACGCCGGCGACAAATCCGACACGGCGACTGCCGAAGCGCCTGCCGCCCAAGGGGAACCGCAAGTGGAACAGAACGATTCGGCGACCGAGGGCCCGCGCCGGGAACGGCGCGCCGCGACCCGCGACGCAGGATCGGGCGCCCGCACCGCCGACGAGGCGGATCGCGAGGGCACCCGCGACAGCAAGGCCTCTAGCGAGACGGACAAATCTGGCGACGCCGACAAGCGCCAAGGGGGCCAACGGGACGCCAAGACCGACGAGCGCGGCCAGGACGCCGGCGGCGACCAGCAAGCCTCGGGCGGTCAGCAGAATCGCGGCGGCTCGAACCAGCAAGACGACGACGGCGAGGGGCGTCAGGGCCGGCGGGGACGCCGATTCCGCGAGCGCGACCGCCGGCGTCGCGGTGAACGTGGGGGCGACGGCGCCGACGCCGAACTGCGTGAGGACGACGTCGTTCAGCCGGTGGCCGGCATCCTTGACGTCCTCGACAATTACGCGTTCGTCCGCACCTCCGGCTACCTCGCTGGTCCGCACGACGTCTACGTCTCGATGAACATGGTCCGCAAGAACGGCCTGCGCCGCGGCGACGCGGTGACCGGCGCGGTTCGGGTGCCCCGCGAAGGCGAGCAGCCCAACCAGCGGCAGAAGTTCAACCCGCTGGTCCGCCTCGACACCATCAACGGCGGATCCGTCGAAGACGCCAAGAAGCGACCCGATTTTTCCAAGCTGACGCCGTTGTACCCCAACCAGCGGCTGCGTCTGGAAACCACCCCGGACCGGCTCACCACGCGCGTGATCGACCTGATCATGCCGATCGGGAAGGGCCAGCGAGCGCTGATCGTGTCGCCGCCGAAGGCGGGTAAGACGACGATCCTGCAGGACATCGCCAACGCGATCACCAAGAACAACCCGGAATGCCACCTCATGGTCGTGCTCGTCGACGAGCGGCCGGAGGAGGTCACCGACATGCAGCGCTCGGTCAAGGGCGAGGTCATCTCCTCGACGTTCGACCGGCCGCCGTCGGACCACACCCAGGCCGCCGAGCTGGCGATCGAGCGAGCCAAGCGGCTCGTCGAGCAGGGCAAGGACGTCGTCGTGCTGCTGGACTCGATCACCAGGCTGGGGCGCGCCTACAACAACGCATCGCCCGCGTCGGGCCGCATCCTGTCCGGTGGCGTCGACTCCACCGCGCTGTACCCGCCCAAGCGCTTCCTGGGCGCCGCGCGCAACATCGAGGAAGGCGGATCGCTGACAATCATCGCCACGGCGATGGTCGAGACGGGGTCCACCGGTGACACGGTCATCTTCGAGGAGTTCAAGGGCACCGGTAACGCCGAGCTCAAGCTGGATCGCAAGATCTCCGAACGCCGGGTCTTCCCCGCGGTCGACGTGAACCCGTCGGGCACCCGCAAGGACGAGCTGTTGCTCTCACCCGACGAGTTCGGCATCGTGCACAAGCTGCGCCGCGTGCTGTCGGGGCTGGATTCCCACCAGGCCATCGACTTGCTGATGTCGCAGCTACGCAAGACGAAGACCAACTACGAATTCCTGGTTCAGGTGTCCAAGACGACGCCTGGATCCATGGATACCGACTAGCGGGCAGCCCGCGCGACGCCGGCCGTGGCGGAAACGCTTCAGCAGCTGCTTCGCGAACGCTTGGACCAGGACACCCCTGCGCTGAAGTACGGCGAGCGGGTCTGGACCTGGCGTGAGCACCTCGCCGATGCGGCCGCCACCGCCGCGGCCCTGATCCGCGTCGCCGATCCGGACCGTCCGCTGCACGTCGGCACGCTGCTGGGCAACACCCCCGAGATGCTCACCGCGATGGCGGCGGCGGCGCTCGGCGGGTACGTGCTCTGCGGGATCAACGACACCCGCCGCGGCGCGGCGCTGGCCAGGGATATCGTGCACGCGGACTGCCAGATCCTGCTCGTCGATCCGGCCCACACGGCGTTGCTGGACGGTCTCGACCTGCCCGGTGTGCAGGTCTTCGACGTGTCCGGCGAGGCGTGGCGGGCGCTGCTGGACGACGCCGGGCCCCTGTCCCCATATCGAGAGGTCGCGCCCACTGACACGTTCATGATGATGTTCACGTCGGGCACCAGCGGCGACCCCAAGGCGGTGCAGGTCACCCATCTCACCGTGTTGTTCGCCGGCGCGACCCTGATCGCGCGGTGGGAGCTCGACGCGTCCGATGTCTGCTACATGTCGATGCCCCTGTTTCACGCCAACGCGCTGTTTACGGGGTGGAGCGTGGCGGTGGGCGCGGGCGCGGCCATGGTCCCCGCGACGTTCTCGGCATCCGGTTTGCTGCCCGATCTGCGCCGGTACGGGGCCACCTTCATGAACTACGTCGGCAAACCGCTGGCCTTCGTGCTCGCCACGCCGGAACGACCCGACGACCGCGACAACCCGCTGCGGGTCGCGGTCGGCAACGAGGCGAGCGATCGCGACATCGCCGAGTTCAGCCGTCGGTTCGACTGCACGGTGTGGGACGGCTTCGGCTCCACCGAGGCCGCGATCGTCATCACCCGAGAAGACGGCTGCCCGCCCGGGTCGCTGGGCCGGGGTTTTCCCGGTGTCGCCGTCTACGACCCGGACACCCTGGCCGAGTGTCCGGTCGCGACTTTCGGCGACGACGGTGCCCTCACCAACGCCGACGAGGCGATAGGGGAGCTGGTCAATACCACCGGCGCGGGATTGTTCGCCGGCTACTACAACGACCCGCAGGCCACCGATACCCGCCTTCGAAACGGCATGTTCTGGTCGGGCGATCTCGCCTACCGGGACGCCGACGGGTGGATCTACTTCGCCGGGCGCAGCGGTGACTGGTTGCGCGTCGACGGGGAGAACATGACCACGGCGCCCATCGAGCGGATCCTGCAAAGGTTGGCATCGGTCAGCCACGCGGCAGTCTATGCGGTACCCGACGAGCACGTCGGCGACCAGGTCATGGCGGCGATGGTGTTGCGGGACGGCGTCGCCCTGACGCCCGAGGAGTTCGGCCGGTTCCTGGCCGAACAGCCCGATTTATCCCCCAAGGCGTGGCCACGGTATGTCTGGCTCACCGACAGACTGCCGATCACGGCCACGAACAAGATCATCAAGCGGGAGCTGGCCGCCCGCGGCACCACACCCGACGGCGGTGTGCTGTGGACGCGCATCGGGAAAACCGGCGTCTACGCCCCGGCCTGATGCCGCTAGCGGCCCACGGGAATGCCTGGGCGCATCTCGGTGTTTGGGCAGGTGGCGGTTGACCTGGCATAATCGACGCTCGACTGCGCAGAACCAGATCAGGTTCGCGGTACGCCATATCGGCGGCCAATGATCGAAGAGGACACGATGAAAGCTGACATTCACCCCGCGTACGAGGAGACCACCGTGCACTGCGGGTGCGGCAACACCTTCCAGACCCGCAGCACCAAGCCCGGCGGCAACATCGTCGTCGAGGTCTGCTCGCAATGCCACCCGTTCTACACGGGTAAGCAGAAGATCCTGGACAGCGGCGGCCGGGTGGCGCGTTTCGAAAAGCGCTACGGCAAGCGCAAGGGCGGAGCCGCGGAGACGGCCGCGCCGGAGCAGGCCGACAAATAGCTGGCTTACCGACGCCCGAACTGTGCTGATTCCGCACAGGCCGGGCGTCGGTTTGCGTTTGCGGGAGGAGGTGACATGACGCAGCCGGTACAGACGATCGACGTGCTGCTCGCCGAGCATGCCGCCCTCGAGCTGCGGCTGGCCGATCCCGAGTTGCACAGCAATCCCGACGAGGCGCGCAAAGCCGGACGCCGGTTCGCCCGGCTGGCGCCGATCATCGCCACCTATCACAAGCTGACGTCGGCGCGCGGTGATCTGGAAACCGCCCGCGAACTGGCCGCCGACGACGAGTCGTTCGCCGACGAGGTCACCGAACTGGAATCCCGGGTCGCCGAACTGGACACCCAACTGACCGACATGCTGGCCCCGCGCGACCCGCATGACGCCGACGACATCGTGCTGGAAGTCAAATCCGGTGAGGGCGGCGAGGAATCGGCACTGTTCGCCGCCGACTTGGCCAGGATGTACATCCGCTACGCGGAGCGGCACGGCTGGAACGTGACGGTCCTGGACGAAACCACGTCGGACCTCGGCGGCTACAAAGACGCGACATTGACCATCGCCAGCAAGGGTGACACAGCCGACGGAGTCTGGTCGCGAATGAAATTCGAGGGCGGCGTGCACCGGGTGCAGCGCGTCCCGGTGACGGAATCCCAAGGCCGCGTGCACACTTCGGCGGCGGGCGTGCTGGTCTATCCGGAGCCCGAGGAGGTCGGCGAGGTGCAGATCGACGAGTCGGATCTGCGCATCGACGTGTACCGGTCGTCCGGCAAGGGCGGGCAGGGCGTCAACACCACCGACTCCGCGGTGCGAATCACGCACCTGCCCACCGGGATCGTCGTCACCTGTCAAAACGAACGCTCCCAGCTGCAGAACAAGACCCGCGCGCTGCAGGTGCTGGCGGCGCGCCTGCAGGCAATCGCCGAGGAACAGGCGCTGGCCGACGCTTCCGCGGACCGGGCGAGCCAGATCCGCACGGTGGACCGCAGCGAACGGATTCGCACCTACAACTTCCCGGAGAACCGGATCACAGATCACCGAATCGGTTACAAGGCACACAATCTCGATCAGGTTCTCGACGGTGACCTGGACGCGTTGTTCGACGCGCTGAGCGCCGCCGACAAGCAGTCTCGGTTGCAACAGGCATGACCGTCCTGCGGCGCGCAATCGACTCTGCTGCGGCGCAACTGGCCGAAGCCGGCATCGACTCTGCGCGCTACGACGCGGAGGAGTTGGCCGCGCACCTCGCGGGCACCGATCGCGGTCGGCTGAGCCTGGTCGAGTCCATCGACGACGAATTTCTCTCGCGGTACTCCGACGTCGTCGCCGCGCGCTCGCGGCGGGTGCCGCTGCAGCATCTCATCGGGACGGCGGCATTTGGCCCGGTGCTGCTGCACGTCGGCCCCGGTGTGTTCATACCGCGACCGGAGACCGAGTCCCTGTTCGCGTGGGCCTCCGCCCAGCCATTGGCCGCCCGACCCCTCATCGTCGACGTGTGCACCGGATCCGGCGCGTTGGCCGTGGCGCTGGCCCGGCACCGTCCCGCCGCCCGGGTCATCGGCATCGACGACGACGAGGCCGCGCTCGACTACGCCCGCCGCAACATCGAGGGCACCGAAGTCGAACTCGTCCGCGCCGACGTCACCGCACCGGGCCTGCTTCCCGAGTTGGACGGGCGGGTTGACCTACTCGTGGCGAACCCGCCCTACGTTCCCGACAGCGTCATCCTGGAACCCGAAGTGGCCCAACATGATCCGCTGCACGCGGTGTTCGGCGGGCCCGACGGCATGGCGGTGATCGCCGCCGTGGTGGACCTGGCCGCGCGTTGGCTGGGCGCCGGCGGGCTTTTCGCCGTCGAGCACGATGACACCACGTCGTCGCGGACCGTCGAATTGGTCGAAAGCGCAGGGCTTTTCGACGACGTCCGGGCGCGGCAAGATCTGACCGGCAGGCCGAGGTTTGTGACGGCCCGCAGAAGGGGGAGCGGTGGCTGAGGTATTCGACTGTGCCGACCCCGACCAGCGTTCGCTGGGAATCTCCTCGGCGGTGGGGGCGCTGAAGGGTGGCCGTCTGGTCGTGATGCCGACGGACACCGTGTACGGCATCGGCGCCGATGCGTTCGACGGCACCGCCGTGGCCGCCCTGCTCGCGGCGAAGGGCCGTGGCCGCGACATGCCGGTGGGGGTGCTGGTCGGTTCGTGGCACACGATCGAGGGCCTGGTCTACACGATGCCCGACGGAGCCCGCGAACTGATCCGCGCATTCTGGCCGGGCGCGCTGAGTTTGGTAGTGACGCAAGCGCCGTCGCTGCAATGGGATCTCGGCGATGCCCGCGGAACCGTGATGCTGCGAATGCCGCTGCACCCCGTCGCCATCGAGCTGTTGCGAGAGGTCGGACCGATGGCGGTTTCGAGCGCCAATGTTTCCGGGCGCTCGCCGGCGGTGACCGCTGACGAAGCGCGCAACCAACTCGGCGACCTCGTCGACGTCTATCTCGACGGGGGCCCGTCCGAGCAACAGGCGGCGTCCACGATCGTCGACCTGACCGGAGCCGCACCGCGCATCCTGCGGGCGGGTCCGGTCAGCGCCGAACGGATCGCCGAAGTGCTCGGGACGGACCCGGGAAGCCTCATCGCCTAGCTCGGCGCGGTGGATCTCAGGTTGGTGCAGTACGGTCTCGACGTGTCCAGCGACGTAGCCAGCCTTGCCGGCGGCTTGTTCGCCCTGTCCGATCGCGGCGCCGGTGTTCCGCTGCGCGAGCTGGCCCTCGTCGGGCTGACCGCGGCCATTATCACCTACTTCGCCACCGGACCGGTGCGGGTGCTGGCGACCCGATTGGGGGCGGTCGCCTATCCGCGGGAACGCGATGTGCACGTGACCCCGACCCCACGCATGGGCGGACTGGCGATGTTCGTCGGCGTTGTCTGCGCCGTCTTTCTGGCGTCGCAGCTTCCCGCGCTCACCCGCGGGTTCGTCTATTCCACCGGAATGCCCGCGGTGCTGGTCGCCGGCGCGGTGATCATGGGCATCGGGCTGATCGACGACCGCTGGGGCCTGGACGCGCTGACCAAGTTCGCCGGCCAGATCACCGCGGCCAGTGTGCTGGTCACCATGGGCGTCGCGTGGAGCGTCATCTATATCCCGTTGGGCGGTGTCGGCACGGTAGTGCTCGACCAGGCCTCGTCGATCCTGCTCACCCTGGCGCTGACCGTGTCGGTAGTCAACGCGATGAACTTCGTCGACGGGCTCGACGGGCTGGCCGCCGGGGTGGGTCTCATCATGGCGATGGCGATATGCATGTTCTCGGTCGGCCTGCTCCGCGACCACGGCGGTGACGTGCTGTTCTATCCGCCGGCGGTGATTTCGGTGGTGCTGGCGGGGGCCTGTCTGGGCTTTCTGCCGCACAACTTCCACCGGGCCAAGATCTTCATGGGCGACTCGGGCTCGATGCTGATCGGTTTGATGCTCGCCGCGGCATCCACGACGGCCGCCGGACCCATCTCGCAGAACGCCTACGGTGCTCGGGATGTGTTTGCTCTGCTGTCACCCTTCCTGCTGGTGGTGGCGGTCATGTTCTTTCCGATGCTCGATCTGCTGCTCGCGATCGTGCGCCGGACTCGCGCCGGGCGCAGCGCGTTCAGCCCCGACAAGATGCACCTGCACCATCGGTTGCTGCAGATCGGTCATTCGCATCGCCGGGTGGTCCTGCTCATCTATCTATGGGTCGGCATCGTCGCGTTCGGCGCCGCGAGCACGATATTTTTCAACCCGCGCGATACCGGCGCGGTGATGCTGGGGGCCATCGTCGTCGCCGGGGTGGCGACGGCGATCCCGCTCCTGCGCCGCCGCGACGACTACGAAGACGAGGACTACGACAGATAGTAGTAGTTTCGGTCACCGTATGATACGGTGCTGGTAGAACCCCGAAATGAAGCCTCGAGGGTTGCCGGCCAGCCGGCCCGCCGGACGCTTATCCGGTCGCGCCGATTCACGACCGACAAAGGGAGCTACCCCTTGGGTGATTCCAGTGTGACGTGCGATACGCTCGGCGGGCCACCGATCGGTCGGTCGGGGGACTTCCGCTCCACTACCTGGGATTGAGGTGCTGCAGTGACGACACCAGCGCAGGACGCGCCGTTGGTGTTCCCCTCTGTTGCTTTCCGTCCGGTTCGGCTGTTTGTTATCAGCGTCGGAATCACCGCGCTGGCGATCCTGGCCGCCGGATTGTCCGGTCACCTCATGCTCGGTGTGTTCTTCGGCGTCGGGTTGCTGTTGGGTTTGCTCAACGCACTGCTGGTGCGGCGTTCGGTCGCCTCGATCACCGCGAAAGAGCACCCACTGAAGAGCTCGATGGCGCTCAACTCGGCGACACGGTTGGCGATCATCACCGTGGTCGCGCTAGTCGTTGCCTACGTCTTCCGGCCGAACGGCTTGGGTGCGATGTTCGGGCTGGCGCTCTTCCAGGTGCTGCTCGTCGCGTCGACCGCGCTGCCGGTCTGGAAGAAGCTGCGCACCGGCGAGCCGGCGGCGACCGGCTCGGATGCGGAAGAAGGGAACACCAGCGATGACTGAGACGATCCTGGCCGGGTCCCAAATCGAGGTCGGCGAGCACACCACCGCGACCTGGCTCGGAATGACCGTCAACACCGACACCGTCCTGTCGACCGCGATCGCGGCGGTGATCGTGATCGCCCTGGCCTTCTTCCTGCGCGCCAAGATCACGTCGAGTGGCGTTCCCAGCGGAGTCCAATTGTTCTGGGAGGCGCTCACCATCCAGATGCGCAACCAGATCGAGGCCGCGGTCGGGATGCGCATCGCGCCGTTCGTGCTGCCGCTGGCGGTCACGATCTTTGTGTTCATCCTGATCTCCAACTGGCTGTCGGTCCTGCCCCTGCAGTACACCGATAAATCCGGGCACACCACCGAGTTGCTCAAGTCGGCGGCGGCGGACATCAATTACGTTCTGGCGCTGGCCCTTTTCGTGTTCGTTTGCTATCACGTGGCCGGGATCTGGCGCCGCGGCATCGTCGGGCACCCGATCAAGGTGCTCAAGGGGCACGTGGCATTTCTGGCGCCGATCAACGTCGTCGAGGAATTGGCGAAGCCGATCTCGTTGTCGCTCCGACTCTTTGGAAACATCTTCGCGGGCGGCATCCTGGTCGCGCTGATCGCGATGTTCCCGCCGTACATCATGTGGGCGCCCAACGCGATCTGGAAGTCGTTCGACTTGTTCGTCGGGGCGATCCAGGCCTTCATCTTCTCGATTCTGACGATCTTGTACTTCAGCCAAGCCATGGAGCTCGAGGAGCACCATGACTGAAACCTGGTAGACCGCTACCAGATAGCCACCACATAAAGGAGGAAAGAATGGACCCCACTATCGCTGCCGGTGCTCTCATCGGCGGTGGAATCATCATGGGTGGCGGCGCAATCGGAGCCGGTATCGGTGACGGTATCGCCGGTAACGCGCTGGTTTCGGGTATCGCCCGGCAACCCGAGGCGCAGGGCCGGTTGTTTACGCCGTTCTTCATCACCGTCGGTCTGGTTGAGGCGGCCTACTTCATCAACCTGGCGTTCATGGCGTTGTTCGTCTTCGCCACCCCCGTCACGTAGTTCGGCTGTGATGGGTTGCAATGGGTGAAGTGAACCCTATGGTTTTGGCGGCCAGCCAGGCGGTAGCAGAGGGCGGCAAGGGCGGCAGTAACTTCCTGGTCCCCAACGGCACCTTCTTCTTTGTGCTGGCCATCTTCCTGATCGTGCTCGCCGTCATCGGCACCTTCGTGGTGCCGCCAATCCTGAAGGTGCTGCGCGAACGCGACGCCATGGTCGCCAAAACCGCTGCCGACAACAAGAAATCGGCCGAGCAGTTCGAAGCGGCGCAGGCCGATTACGAGGCGGCCATGAAGGAAGCCCGCGTGCAGGCATCGTCGTTCCGCGACGACGCGCGCGCGGACGGCCGCAAGGTCGTCGAAGACGCGCGGGCCCGTGCCGAGCAAGAGGTGATGTCGACGGTGCAGGTGGCCTCCGAGCAATTGAAACGGGAAAGGGACGCAGTGGAATTGGATCTGCGCGCCAACGTCGGAACGATGTCGGCGACCCTGGCCAGCCGGATCCTCGGCGTCGACGTAACCACTTCGGCCGCGACAAGGTAATCATCAATGTCGACCTTCATCGGACAATTAATCGGGTTCGCGGTCATCGTGTTCCTGGTGGTGCGGTACGTCGTGCCGCCGGTGCGCAACCTGATGACCGCCCGGCAGAGCGCGGTGCGCCAGCAGCTGGAGGACTCGGCCGCGGCCGCCACCCGGTTGACCGAGTCGACCGAGGCACACAGCAAGGCCGTGGAAGCCGCCAAGGAAGAGGCGAAGGGGGTCGTCGAAGAGGCCAAGGCGGACGCCGTACGCATCACCGAGCAATTGCAGGCCCAGGCCGATGTCGAGGCCGAACGCATCAAGGCGCAGGGCGCCAGCCAGATCGAGCTGATGCGGACCCAGCTCACCCGTCAGCTTCGCCTGGAGCTAGGCCATGAATCCGTGCGCCAGGCAGGCGAATTGGTGCGCAGCTATGTTGCCGATGCGGACCAGCAGGCGGCGACGGTCGACCGGTTTCTTGACGAGCTCGACGAGATGGCGCCCGCGTCGGCCGAGGTCGAGTACCCGCTGCTGAAGAAGATGCGCTCGGCCAGTCGGCTGGCGCTGGGCGACCTGTCGGAGCGGTTCAACGACCTGGCCAAGGACCTGGACAACAAGGGGCTTACCACTCTCTCTAGTGAGCTGGTGTCGGTAGCCCAAATGCTGGACCGCGAAATCGTTGTCACCCGCTATCTCACCGTGCCTGCCGAGGACGCGGGCCCCCGCGTCCGGCTGATCGAGCGGCTGGTATCCGGCAAGGTCGGTGATGCCACGCTCGACGTGCTGCGGTTGGCCGTCTCGGAGCGTTGGTCGGCCAATTCCGATCTGGTCGATGCCCTCGAGCACGTGTCGCGGCAAGCGCTGCTCGAAGTCGCAGAGCGTGAAGATCGGGTCGATGCCGTGGAAGACCAACTGTTCCGGTTTTCCCGCATCCTCGAGGCGCAGCCCCGCCTCGGCATCCTGCTAGGCGACTACGCCGCCCCCGCTGAGGGACGGGTTGCGTTGCTGCGCAAGGTGCTTGACAGCGCTAGCGGTAGCGTCACCCCGATCGCGAGGGCGTTGCTCACCCAGACCGTCGAGCTGCTGAGGGGCGAGCCGGCCGAGGAGGCCATGAAGCTCCTGGCGGAGGTGGCGGTGGCGCGGCGCGGCGAAATCGTCGCACAAGTCAGTGCCGCGGCCGAACTCAGCGCTGCCCAGCGCACACGCCTCACCGAAGTGCTCAGCCGCATCTACGGTCATCCGGTCACGGTGCATCTCCAGATCGACGCCGAACTGCTGGGTGGACTGCTCATCGCCGTGGCCGACGAGGTGATCGACGGTACGCTCGCGTCCCGTCTGGCCGCGGCCAAAGCTCAGTTACCCGACTGAAACACCCGAACCACAACCCACGCGAACGACGATCAAGTAGGAAGAACGAAAAGCCATGGCAGAGTTGACAATCTCGGCTGACGACATCCAGAGCGCTGTCGAGGAGTACGTAGGCTCCTTTACCTCCGACACCTCCCGCGAGGAAGTCGGTACCGTCGTCGACGCCGGGGACGGCATCGCGCACGTCGAAGGTTTGCCGTCGGTCATGACCCAGGAGCTGCTCGAGTTCCCGGGCGGGGTGCTCGGGGTCGCACTGAACCTCGACGAGCACAGCGTCGGCGCGGTGATCCTGGGTGAGTTCGAGAAAATCGAAGAAGGCCAACAGGTCAAGCGCACCGGCGAAGTGTTGTCGGTCCCGGTCGGCGACGCGTTCCTGGGCCGGGTTGTCAACCCGCTGGGCCAGCCGATCGACGGGCGCGGTGACATCGACACCGACGTGCGGCGCGCGCTGGAAATCCAGGCGCCGTCGGTGGTGCAGCGTCAAGGCGTGAAAGAGCCGCTGCAGACCGGAATCAAAGCTATCGACGCGATGACCCCGATCGGCCGCGGCCAGCGTCAGCTGATCATCGGCGACCGCAAGACCGGCAAGACCGCGGTCTGCATCGACACCATCCTCAACCAGCGGCAGAACTGGGAGTCGGGCGACGAGCGCAAGCAGGCGCGTTGCGTATACGTCGCCATCGGGCAGAAGGGGACCACCATCGCGGCCGTCCGCCGTGCTCTGGAAGAAGGCGGCGCGATGGACTACACCACCATCGTCGCGGCGCCCGCCTCAGACTCCGCCGGCTTCAAATGGCTTGCGCCCTACACCGGTTCGGCGATCGCCCAGCACTGGATGTATGACGGCAAGCACGTGCTGATCGTTTTCGACGATTTGAGCAAGCAGGCCGAGGCGTACCGCGCGATCTCCTTGCTGCTGCGCCGCCCCCCGGGTCGCGAGGCCTACCCGGGCGACGTGTTCTACCTGCACTCGCGGCTGCTGGAGCGTTGCGCGAAGCTTTCCGACGACCTGGGCGGCGGCTCGCTGACGGGGCTGCCGATCATCGAGACGAAGGCCAACGACATCTCGGCCTACATCCCCACCAACGTCATCTCGATCACCGATGGGCAGTGCTTCCTCGAGTCCGACCTGTTCAACCAGGGTGTCCGGCCGGCCATCAACGTCGGCGTCTCGGTGTCCCGCGTTGGCGGCGCGGCACAGATCAAGGCCATGAAGGAGGTCGCGGGTTCGCTGCGTCTCGACCTGTCGCAGTACCGCGAACTGGAATCGTTCGCGGCCTTCGCTTCCGACCTGGACGCCACGTCCAAGGCACAGCTGGATCGCGGCGAACGGCTGGTCGAACTGCTCAAGCAACGGCAGTACCAGCCCATGCCGGTCGAGGAGCAGGTGGTCTCGATCTTCCTGGGCACCGGCGGCCACCTGGATTCCGTGCCCGTTGAGGACGTCAGGCGCTTCGAAACCGAGCTGCTGGACCACATGCGGGCCTCCGAGGAGAAATTCCTGGCCGGGATCCGCGACAGCCAGAAGCTCTCCGAAGAGGGCGAGAACCAACTCACCGAGATCATCAAGCATTTCAAGAAGGGCTTCGCGGCCAGCGACGGCGGGTCGGTGGTCCCCGACGAGCACGTCGAGCCGATGGAAGAGGAGGAGCTGGAAAAGGAGTCGGTGCAAGTCAAAAAGGAGAAGCCGAAGGATCAGAAGGAATCCAAGGACTCCAAGAAGGACTCCGGTAAGGACAAGAAGTAGCTAACGATGGCTGCCACACTTCGCGAATTACGCGGCCGCATTCGGTCGGCCGGGTCGATCAAAAAGATCACCAAGGCTCAGGAGATGATCGCGACATCGCGCATCGGTAAGGCGCAGACTCGCCTGGAATCCGCACGGCCGTACGCATTGCAGATCACCTCGACGCTGACCACCCTGTCCGCCGAAGCCGCCCTGGATCACCCCTTGCTGGTCGAGCGGGCAGAACCGAAGCGGGCCGGCGTCCTGGTGGTGTCCTCCGACCGCGGTTTGTGTGGTGCGTACAACTCCAGCGTCTTCCGTCGCTCCGAGGAGCTGTTCTCCCTGCTGCGGGAGGAAGGAAAGACGCCGGTTCTGTACACGGTGGGCCGTAAAGCGCTGAACTACTTCAAATTCCGCAACTGGGACATCACCGATTCGTGGACTGGATTCTCCGAGCAACCCAAGTACGAAAACGCCGCGGAGATCGGGTCCACCTTGGTCGACACTTTCATGATGGGTGCCGGCGACGACGAGTCGGGGGACGACGAGGGCGACCAGGGTGTTGATGAACTGCACATCGTCTACTCGGAGTTCAAGTCGATGATGTCGCAGACGGCGGTGGCCCACCGCATCGCTCCGCTGGTGGTGGAGTACGTCGAGGAAGAGCCCGAACTGCACACCCTGTATTCGTTTGAGCCGGATGCGACGACGCTGTTCGAAGCGTTGCTGCCGCGCTACCTGACCACCCGTGTCTACGCGGCGCTATTGGAGGCCGCGGCATCGGAGCTGGCTTCCCGCCAACGTGCGATGAAGTCGGCCACCGACAACGCAGACGATTTGATCAAGGATCTGACGCTGATGGCGAACCGCGAGCGGCAGGCCCAGATCACCCAGGAGATCAGCGAAATCGTCGGCGGCGCAAACGCACTCGCCGACGCTAAGTAGCACCACGAGGAAGAAGAAACATGACTGCCACTGACGAGAAGACCAAAGACGGCGGGAAGTCCGGGAACTCCGACACCAACGGCCGCGTGGTACGGGTTACCGGGCCCGTCGTCGACGTCGAGTTCCCGCGCGGCTCCGTCCCGGACCTGTTCAACGCGCTGAACGCCGACATCACCTTCGAGGAGCTCAAGAAGACCCTCACGCTCGAGGTTGCGCAGCACCTGGGCGACAACCTGGTGCGCACCATTTCGCTGCAGCCCACCGACGGCCTGGTGCGGGGCGTCGAGGTAACCGACAGCGGCAACTCGATCTCGGTGCCGGTCGGTGAGGGCGTCAAGGGCCATGTCTTCAATGCCCTCGGGTACTGCCTCGACAAGCCGGGATACGGAGAAGAGTTCGACCACTGGTCGATTCACCGCAAGCCGCCGGCGTTCGAAGAGCTCGAGCCCCGCACCGAGATGCTGGAGACCGGCCTCAAGGTCGTGGACCTGCTCACCCCGTACGTGCGTGGTGGCAAGATCGCGCTGTTCGGCGGCGCCGGCGTCGGCAAGACGGTGCTCATCCAGGAGATGATCAACCGTATTGCCCGAAACTTCGGTGGGACTTCGGTTTTCGCCGGGGTGGGGGAGCGCACCCGCGAGGGCAACGACCTATGGGTCGAGCTCAAGGAAGCCGACGTGCTCAAGGACACCGCCCTGGTGTTCGGTCAGATGGACGAGCCGCCCGGCACCCGTATGCGAGTGGCGCTGTCGGCGCTGACGATGGCCGAATGGTTCCGCGACGAGGCGGGCCAGGACGTTCTGCTGTTCATCGACAACATCTTCCGGTTCACCCAGGCGGGATCCGAGGTGTCGACCCTGCTCGGTCGTATGCCGTCGGCGGTGGGATACCAGCCCACCCTGGCCGACGAGATGGGCGAGCTGCAGGAGCGGATCACCTCGACGCGGGGCCGCTCGATTACGTCGATGCAAGCGGTGTACGTGCCTGCCGACGACTACACCGACCCGGCGCCGGCGACGACGTTCGCACACCTGGACGCCACCACGGAGCTGTCGCGTGCGGTGTTCTCCAAGGGCATCTTCCCCGCCGTCGATCCGCTGGCGTCGAGCTCGACGATCCTCGACCCGGGTGTCGTCGGTGACGAGCACTACCGCGTGGCGCAGGAAGTCATCCGAATCCTGCAGCGCTACAAGGACCTTCAGGACATCATCGCCATTCTGGGTATCGATGAGTTGTCGGAAGAGGACAAGCAGCTGGTGCAGCGCGCCCGGCGCATCGAGCGGTTCCTCTCGCAGAACATGATGGCGGCCGAACAGTTCACCGGTCAGCCGGGTTCGACGGTGCCGCTGAAGGAGACCATCGAGGCGTTCGACAAGCTGTCCAAGGGCGACTTCGACCACATACCCGAGCAGGCCTTCTTCCTGATCGGCGGGCTCGACGACTTGGCCAAGAAAGCCGAAAGCTTCGGCGCCAAGCTGGATTCCTGAGGTTGAGTCGAAAGGCGTTGTGGCATGGCGGAATTGAATGTTGAGATCGTCGCCGTCGACCGAAAGATCTGGTCGGGCGAGGCGACGTTCCTGTTCACCCGCACCACCGTCGGCGAAATCGGCATCCTGCCCCGCCACATCCCGTTGGTGGCGCAACTGGTCGACGACGCCATGGTGCGCGTCGAGCGGGAAGGCGAAGACGATCTGCGGATCGCGGTGGACGGCGGCTTCCTGTCGGTAACCGAGGAGACCGTCACCGTTCTTGCCGAGTCAGCGGAGTTCGAGTCGGAGATCGACGAGGCCGCCGCGAAGGAAGATTCGGAGTCCGACGATCCCCGCATCGCCGCGAGGGGCCGCGCCAGACTGCGCGCCGTCGGCGCGATCGACTGACCGCCGATGAGCGCGCCCATGGTCGGCATGGTCGTGCTCGTCGTCCTGTTAGCGGCGGCCGTCGTTGGGTTGAGTTATCGGTTGTGGAAGCTGCGCCAGGGTGGAACGGCGGGAATCATGCGGGACATCCCCGCGGTGGGTGGGCACGGCTGGCGGCACGGCGTGATCCGCTACCGGGGCGGCGAGGCGGCGTTCTACCGGTTGTCCAGCCTGCGTTTGTGGCCCGATCGTCGGCTTAGCCGGCGCGGTGTGGAGATCGTGGCCCGGCGTGCGCCGCGTGGCGACGAGTTCGACATCATGACCGACGAGATCGTGGTCCTAGAACTGCGTGACACGACGCAGGACCGCAGGTCGGGTTATGAGCTCGCGTTGGATCAGGGCGCGTTGACCGCGTTCTTGTCGTGGCTGGAATCCCGCCCGTCGCCGCGCGCGCGTCGTCGCAGCGTCTGATCGTCTATAACCTAAGGAGCCGAGCCGATTAGCCGCTCGTGTCAGCTTGCGCGCCGCCGCCGGGTTTCCAGAGCACGTCGCCGTCGGGGTTGGCCACCCGCGACAGGATGAAAAGCAGATCCGAGAGCCGGTTGAGGTATTTCGCCGGCAGCACGTTGACGCCCTCGGGGTGGGAATCGACCGCGGCCCACGCCGACCGCTCGGCCCGCCGCACCACTGTGCGAGCGACGTGCAGCAGAGCCGACAACGGCGAACCGCCTGGTAGCACAAAGGAATTCAATGCTGCTAACGGCTCGTTGTATGTGTCGCACCACTTTTCGAGCCGGTCGACGTAGGCCTGGGTTACGCGCAGCGGAGGGTATTCGGGGTTTTCCACGACGGGGGTAGACAGATCGGCGCCGGCGTCGAACAGGTCATTCTGGATCTGCCGCAAGACGTCCGCGATTTCCTTGTCCGGCTGACCCAGGGCGATCGCCACGCCGATCGCCGAGTTGGCCTCGTCGCAGTCGGCGTATGCCACCAGCCGTGCGTCGTTTTTCGAGACCCGCGAGAAGTCGCTCAATCCCGTGGTCCCATCGTCGCCGGTTCGCGTATAGATGCGGGTCAGATGTATCGCCATGAGCAAAACGGTACTCGGCGGACCGCCTCGGCTGACTGACAAGGCGCCACCCGCTTCACTACACTGACGCCCGTGTCCGAGCGATTCGTGGTGACCGGCGGCAACCGGTTGTCAGGCGAAGTCGCTGTCGGAGGCGCCAAGAACAGCGTGCTCAAGCTCATGGCCGCGACGCTGCTGGCTGAAGGCACCAGCACCATCACCAATTGCCCCGACATCCTCGACGTGCCGCTGATGGCGGAGGTCTTGCGCGGTCTGGGCGCGACCGTCGAACTCGACGGCGACACCGCGCGAATCACCTCGCCCGACGAACCGAAGTACGACGCCGACTTCGCGGCGGTACGCCAGTTCCGGGCCTCGGTCTGCGTGCTGGGGCCGCTGGTCGGGCGATGCAAGCGGGCCAGGGTCGCGTTGCCCGGTGGTGACGCGATCGGATCGCGTCCGCTGGACATGCATCAGGCGGGTCTGCGGCAGCTGGGCGCGCACTGCAACATCGAGCACGGATGCGTGGTGGCGCAAGCGGACGCGCTGCGTGGCGCGGAGATTCAGTTGGAGTTTCCCTCGGTGGGGGCTACCGAGAACATCCTGATGGCCGCCGTCGTCGCCGAGGGTGTCACCACGATTCACAATGCCGCGCGGGAACCCGACGTGGTCGATCTGTGCACGATGTTGAACCAGATGGGCGCGCAGGTCGAAGGCGCCGGGTCGCCGACGATGACCATCACCGGCGTTCCGCGCCTTCATCCCACCGAGCACCGGGTGATCGGGGACCGCATCGTCGCGGCCACCTGGGGCATCGCCGCCGCTATGACTCGTGGGGACATCTCGGTGACGGGCGTTGACCCGGCGCATCTTCAGGTGGTGCTGCACAAATTGCACGACGCCGGCGCGACGGTCACCCAGACGGACAGCAGCTTCCGCGTGACCCAGTACGAGCGTCCGAAGGCGGTCAACGTTGCCACGTTGCCGTTCCCCGGTTTCCCTACGGACCTGCAGCCGATGGCGATCGCCCTGGCGTCGATCGCCGACGGCACCTCGATGATCACGGAGAACGTTTTCGAAGCGCGCTTCCGCTTCGTCGAAGAGATGATCCGGCTCGGCGCGGACGCTCGCACCGACGGCCACCACGCCGTGGTGCGCGGCCTGCCGCAACTTTCCAGCGCCCCGGTGTGGTGCTCGGACATCCGCGCCGGCGCCGGCCTGGTGCTTGCGGGGCTGGTCGCGGACGGCGACACCGAGGTGCACGACGTCTTCCACATCGACCGCGGCTACCCGCTGTTCGTGGAGAACCTGGCCATTTTGGGAGCCGAGATCGAACGGGTAGAGTAGTCGGAAGTTGTTGCCCAACAGGCGCGGTCGCCACTTGAAGCCGACCGAAACCGGGGCTTGACTCCTCTGCCGGACTTATATTAAGCTGGCAGGGTTGCCCCGAAGCGGGCGAAAACAAGCGTGAGTGTTGTTTGAGAACTCAATAGTGTGTTTGGTGTTTTTATTTTTGTTGTTGTTTTTTGACCATACTTTGCACCCCCCGTGTGTGGGTATGGTCGTTTTTTGATGCCAGAGTATTGGCGTCTTGTCAGGTATCTCTGATTGTAAATTCACCTCGTTATCGAGGGGTTTTTGTTTGGAGAGTTTGATCCTGGCTCAGGACGAACGCTGGCGGCGTGCTTAACACATGCAAGTCG
>NZ_MBEM01000257.1:0-4737 GCF_001954045.1 Mycobacterium sp. SP-6446
CTTCGCCGGTGCCCTGATGACCGCGCGGTTCGTCAGCTACGACGAGATCGCCGGCCAGCTCGACGAGGCGGTCAACCTCATACTCGGGGCATCCGTGGCCTGAAAACTGCGGGCACCGCCCACATCTTGCCGATCGACGTTGTCACGGTGGAGTATTCGTGGAGGGTCGCAGCGGCGGCGGGCGAGATCGAGGAGGTCGAACCGTGGTGGACGGGCAGCGGTCGGTCGGAGACGTCGGCGGCGCCGACTTCGACGTCGCCGATCGGTTGGCCATCATCAACCTGTTTGGCGCCTACGCCTACACCTATGACGAGAACCTTCTGGACGACTTCCGTGCGCTGTTCACCGAGTCGCCGCAACTCGTCCTGCAGCACGAGGGCAAAACGCTGTCGGGGGATGTCGACACGGTGATGAAATTGCTCGCGGTCCGGAAAGAGGACTTCAAGGCCGAGAACAACCAGCGCCGGCACGCACTGAACTCGTTCTGGTTCTCCAGCCAGGGCGCCACGGAAGCGACCGGGTACTGCTATGTCCAGGTGTTCGCCATCCGGGACGGGGGCCCGCCGACCCCAGACCTGTCGGGCTGCTACGAGTTCACCGCGGTCAAGGAGGGCCGTGTGTGGAAGTTCAGCCGGTGGGTGCTGGCGATCGACCAGGCGGGCCCGCGCGAGACGGCGTAGGGGCCGAAATAAGTTGCATCGCTTGACGATCCATCATCCGAAGCTTCCGGCCTCGAGCATCTCGAGGGCCGCGTCGACGTTGGGCATGATTGTCGGACCGTAGTTGCTCACCACCTGCCCGAGCGCGCGGGCGATGTGCGGGCCGACGGCGGCCGCGGCGAGGACCTCCTCGGCCAGCACGATGCCGTTCACCACGTGGGCCGCGGCGAGCCGCCCGTCGGCGGTGACCTCGTAGCGCCAGTCGCCGATCTGTATGCGCTCGGGCTGCGAGCGGAAAAAGCCCCGCCGTGCCGGGGTCAGGATCACTCCCGGCACGCCGCAGAACACCCTGACCACCAGCCCAACTCCGCCGGGACCGGCCAACGCGGTTCCGATCGCGCGGCTGACCCGATCGTGGTCGAAGCCCGTCATCACTCGCTCATCGGCAACACGAACGACGGTGTGATGGTCTGGGGTTCGCCGTTGCGGCGCACGGCGGTTCCCGCGACATAGAACTCGACGGTGTGGTGTCCCCAGGCATAGTTCGAGACGGCGAAATGCACGCCGACGATACCGTTGCCGCCGTCTCGCTCGGCCTCGCTCTGCATCCGTGACATCGCCAGTTCACGGGCCTGGTAGCTGCCCTGTGTCCACTGCGGCATCTCCGCGTTGCGGCCCACTTGCTTCAGCATCGTCAAAAACCCTTGTACGGCAACGTGGAACACGCAGTTGCCCATCACGAACGCAACCGGCGTATACCCGGAGCGCAGCAGCGTCGTCAGATCCTGTCCGGACAGGTGACTGGTAAAGGCCTGTCCGTTGGCGCGTCGAAAGGCCCCGGGCTTGGCCGTATAGCGCACGGCCGTACCGACCGCGATGAACTCGAGGTGTTCGCCCTCTTGATGACGCCATTCGAGTCGCACGCCCACCACGCCGTCCGCGCCTAGCGAATCGGCCTCGGCCTGCATTCGCGACATCGCGTTCCAGCGCGCGCGATACGTCGCGTCGGTGAGCACCGGCAACTCCGATTGTTGCCTGATGCCGGTGAATTGGTAGCCGACGTGATAGACGGAGACGCCCATCACGAGTTCGATGGGCTCGAAACCCGCGCCATGCAGCAGGGCGAATTCATTGATCGACAGGTCAGACGTGAAGACCTTCCCGGCGTGCGACAGCCGTTCGCTGGCGACGGGATCGAGCGGGTTCGGTTGCATCGGCAAATCCTCCTGGGTCCCGCACAGCGTAGGACGCGGGGGCGCCCCGCACACGCGAACCCGGCTGAACCGATCGGGGTTCGGACTCGTTATCTCCGATATCAGCGGCGGACTCGCGGGAGGATCATGTTCAGACGGGTCGACACCTGCGCCGGTCCCAAGCACAAACTCCTGACCATCGATCTCGTGGACGTGGTGCGCGAGTACCGGGTCGGCGGCCAAACCGTGCGTGCGCTCGACAAAATCAGCCTGCGGCTCGAGGGCGGACAGTTCACCTCCATGGTCGGGCCGTCGGGCGCGGGCAAGAGCACGTTGCTGCATCTGCTCGGCGCGTTGGACTCCCCCGATTCCGGCTCGATCGAATTCGATGGAGACGAGATCGGCCAACTTTCCGACCGGCAGCAGTCGGAGTTTCGCCATCATCGCGTGGGCTTCATATTCCAGTTCTTCAATCTGCTGCCAACCCTGTCGGCGTGGGAGAACGTGGCGGTGCCGAAGCTGCTCGACGGCGTCCGGCTGGGCAAGGCCAAACCGGAGGCGATGCGGCTGCTCGAACGAGTGGGCCTGGGCAACCGGACCCAGCACCGCCCCGCGGAGCTGTCCGGCGGCCAGATGCAGCGCGTCGCCGTGGCGCGCGCCCTGATGATGGACCCGCCGCTGATTCTCGCCGACGAACCGACCGGCAACCTCGATTCCACAACGGGGGCTTCGATTTTGACGCTGCTGCGCGAAGTTGCGCACGAGCCCGGTCGCGGCCGGATGGTGGTGATGGTGACGCACAACCCGGAGGCCGCCGAAGCGACCGATCGCACGATCATGCTGCAGGACGGCCGCGTCGTCTCCCACGACCGCTCGGCGGTCCTGGTGTGAGACCGCCCAGCACGATCGGTGCCGCGGCGAGCCGGCTGCGCGTGTTCAGCCTGCGTGAACTCGCCGTGCATCGGCGGCGCACGCTGGCGTCGATCGCCGTAATGGCAGTATCCGCAATGTATCTGGTCGCCGTGTTCGGCATCTTCGGCTCGATCACCGGATCGGTCAACCGCCTCGCCGACGGGATCGCCGGCATCGCTTCACTCGAGGTTTCGGGCATCACCGACGCGGGGTTTCCCGACACGGTAGCCGCCGACGTGGCCGGCGTACCCGGCGTGGCGATCGCGGCGCCGATGATTCGCGCGTCGGCGTCCACATCGTCGGGACCGGTTCTGCTGTTCGGTGCCGACGACAGTATCGCGGCGTTGGGCGGCGCCCTGAAAGACGCCTTGAAGGGCGGCGGGGCGGCACAGCCCGCCGGGCCGGCGAACGGAGTCCGCGTCGGACCGGGCGTGGGTCGCGCCAAAGACGAGACGTTCCAACTCGGCTCCGGATCGGTCACGGTCACCGAGGTGCTCACGGGCAAGCAGGTTGCGGCCCTCAACGGCGGACACTACGTCCTCGCCCCACTTGTGTTGGCGCAGAACATAACCGGGCGTCAGGGGCAGCTCGATTCGATCCTGATCACCGTCAATTCCGGCGCGGACCTAGCTCAGGTTCGCGCCGCGGTCAGCGCCGCGGTGAACGGACGAGCCATCGTCGCCGATCCGAGCATGAGGGCGACCCGGGCCGGCGACGGTGTCAAGCTGATGAACTACATGGCGCTGATGGGCGCGATGGTTGCGCTGATGGTCGGCGCGTTTCTGATTTACACCACGATGACGATGGCGATCACGCAGCGCCGGCCGGTCATCTCGATGCTGCGCGCGATCGGCGGCCGCCGCACTGTCATCGTTCGGGACATGCTCGCCGAGGCCGCGCTGCTGGGAACGATCGGCGGCGCCATCGGGGCGGGCATCGGAATCCTGATGGGCCGCATCGCCATTGGCCGTTTGCCTCCGGCCATGACCCAGGGGCTCGAAGCGCGTGTCGAGTACTGGCTGCCCGGCTACGCGATACCAGCCGCCGTCGTGGCCACCGCGCTCACCAGTGTGATCGCGTCGGCGATGGCCGCGCGGCAGGTGTACAGGGTGGCACCGATCGAGGCGCTGGCGCCCGCCGGGGTTTCCGCGGCGGACCGCGTGCCTCGCTGGCTGCGGATCACGACTGGGTTGATGGCCGTCGCCGTCTTCGCGGTGGCGCTTTTCGTGGTCATCACCCAACGGGGCGTCGCGGCTTTCGTCGCGATGTCCGCGGTGTTCTCGGCCGAGGTCGCGCTCGGTTTCGCGCTGACCGCACCCATCGTCAACGCGACCGCCGCGACCGCGCGCATCTTCGGCTCCGTCGGGGCGTTGGCGGGGGCCACCATCGAGCGCGCGCCGCGACGGGTATGGGCAACGGTGATGACCGTGCTGATCGCGGTTGTCACCACCGTCGCGATTACCGGCACGAACAACGACATGATCCGATCGGCGCGAAGCATCTTCGCCCCGGTCGCCGGCGTCCCCGTCTGGGTGAGCGCAAATCCTCCCGACAGCTTCCCCACCGATCCGCTGCCGCAAGGGATTTCCGAGACGGTGGCCGCGGTGCCGGGCGTCGGCCGCGTCACCCAAGGCGCGTTCGGTTTCGCGGAGGTCGGGGGCGTCCGGGTGATGCTGGACGGCTTCTCCCCCGGATCCGCCGACCCGCTGTATCGCGCGCTTGACGAGGGAGTGCGCAACCGGGTGCTGGACGGCCGGGGCGTGGTGCTGTCACAGAACCTGGGCAAGGTTCTGCACGTCCGGGTCGGCGATCAACTACGGATGCAGACGCCGCACGGGGTGCAGCAGGCAACCGTGCTGGCGCTGGTGCCCTACTTCTCGACGGTCATCGGCACCGTCGGGATGGGCCTCGATCAAATGCGGGCGTGGTTCGACCGCCCGGTAACGACGGCACTGCAGATCGCCGCCGCCCCG